>JAZFRP010000205.1:0-3654 GCA_036445715.1 Candidatus Humimicrobiaceae bacterium
CGTTTAATTGTAAGATTTTGGCTTTCCGAGATTATTTGCAATGGCAGATAGTGCCAGTAAAAAACAACTTTTGGACCAACGGCCCCGATCTTTGCATCATCTGTAGCTTTATTAAAAATTGTGAGCATCTCTCCAAGCCAGCCGGGATCCACTACACAATCATTATTAATAAGTGCTATATATTTTCCTTTTGCCTTTTTAAAGCCTTCATTATTCCCTCCGGCATACCCCCGGTTTTTGTCAAGCTCTAATATTTCCACTGCGGGAAACTTCTTTTTAACATATTTTACAGAATCGTCACTGGAATTATTGTCGACCATCAATACCTGGAGCTTTTTCTTGGGATAATTAAGGGAAAATATTGAATTAAAGAGATCGTCCAGATATCTTTTGCCGTTCCAGTTGACTGTTAGTATGGATATTAAAGGATCATCATCCTGTGCCAATTAAATACCTCGCTTATATATAGGAGCCTGTCCGGGAATTGTATCCTCTAGCTTGAGCCCAATTTTCGGACAGGCTCATAACAATTATCCCCGTGAAATAACAACTACACCTGCTGTAATGATAAAAGCTCCGATCCACCTGATGGGATTGACTTCTTCTTTTAGTATGAACTTGGAAAGGATGAGAACAAGGACATAAGTAATTCCTATAAATGGATAGGCAAAACTCAAGTCAACAGTAGATAGTACAACCAGCCAGATAGCTGCGGATATAAAATAAAGAAAGAGCCCGGTAAGGACCATGGGACTTCTGATTATGCCTGAAAAAAAACCGGCAAGCTCCCTCATACTGCCAAAACCACTTACCCCTATCCTGTCTATTCCTATTTTTAGTAAAATTTGTCCTGTAACGGCTATGGAAACACTGAGGAAGATCAGTAGTACTGAACTTAAAAGACTCAATTTTTTTCTCTCCTTTATCATATTTCAATTAACTCTTATAACAGATTTGCCCTTTAAAATCTATAATTTTTTTACCATATAATATTTATGGGATATTGAAAGCCCCATTATATTATCAATATTTTCCATATCCCTCAAAAGGATCTCCAATTTCTGGTCGATCTCCATCCCGGCATTTTTTGTTTTCTTCTTGATCTCAAGATCGTCAAGGAGACCTTTCAGGCTTGTTATGTCATGACCCATTCCTTTAATCTCACGGAAGAGTGTCTTGAATATATTAAAATATATCAGCAGCATCCTTTCCCGGTTCTTCCTGTTGATCTCATTTACCTCATTATTTATCTGTACCTTAATATTATTGGAAAGCGTCATCATCGACTGATTATAGCTTTTCCGCATATTTTCAAAATACAGGCTGGTAAGGAGATAAATATATTTCTTAAACTTGCCCTTAATAGTCTTATCACCTGCAAGCTCCTCTGATTCCATTATATCGAAACGGCTAAGAAGCAATAGGTCCTCAAACTTTGAACCGTCAAAGGCGATCTCAAAAAGCTCAAACAATTCATTTCTGCCGTAGATCTGGCCGAGTTCACTGTCACCGGTAAGTTCCTCGATACCCTCTATGGTGTCCCATATACCTTTGTCAATTATCTCGAAACCCGAATCTTTTAGTATATATTCTATTGTAAAGTCATCTATCCTTATATCTGTTTTACTTGCTTTCCTGCCCTTGCCGAGCATTTCAGAAAGACCCCTGTTTTCCGGGATGGAGAAAAAGAAAAGTCCCTTCTTCTTCAATTTGCTGCTACAGACATTTACAAGATCATAAAAAAAGCGGGGATTTATCTCCAGGAATGCATTATTTGCAATGATCCCGTCAAATTTGGTCCTCTGTGTGATCTTTGATTTTAATAAGCCTATCTCGTCGAGATCCTTGTCCTTACTGGTTTTATCTTTGGACTCTTCATCTACCTCGAGATAAAATACCTTGCCGACATCTCCCTTTAAAATAATATTCCTGTCCTTGAGTTTATTCCTGGTGATCATCAGTACATTTGTGGCTCCTTCAAAATTATCCCTTATAATATTTGAGAGTCGGCTGTTTTGAAATTCTACAAGCTCGTATATTTTTTTCTTATCGACTGCATAATATGCATTCTGGCAGTACTTCACAAGTGGTGCCGTCGCATTTTCCCAGAAAAATTCAGACCTTATTTTTTTCAGGTTCTTGCGGTATATATCCTGGAGACTTTTATTTAGAAGCATGCTTTCAAGCACCCGTGCCAGCTGAGTAGTGTTTTCATATTTAACGACTTCCCCGATATTTTTTTCCTTTACGATCTTTGCAATAGAATCTCCTTCAGTGGTGATAACAGGAAGCCCAGCCCATATATAATCAAGCACTCTTGTCCTATAGGAAAACTCTGTCTCTATCCTTTCCTGGTGGATGGAGAGTCCTACATCAGACTCCAGAAGAAGCGCCTGCCTCATCTCATAGGGTGTCCATTCATTAAAAAATACCTGTTTATTATAAAGATCCAGCTCTTTTGAGAGTTTTATGGCATCGAGGCATTTTTTCATCTCGGGTAGTTTCGGATCAGGATGCTTGATGCCCATAAAAAGCATCTTTATATCATCCCTGCTTCTTGTCGTCTCCCAGATAGCCTTGATAGCAGTTATCGGGTCAAGCCAGTTCCATATGCCTCCTCCCCATAGCGCTACTCTATCACCTTCCCTTAAATTTGGGATCACATCAGTCATTGAGATGCCTCCTCTTTTAGGAGGATCTGAAGGGATACCGAATGGGACAATATCAATAAGGGTTCTGAGTGTATTGTCAGAATCGTAGTTGTATGGATTTATCCGACCCATTGCTCCCAGCATACCGATCCAATAATCCCTCTGTTTTTCAGAGGCACATATAAAGAAGTCCCCGATAGCAAGCTGCAGCTTGATGATATTATTATTATTCCTGTCGATCCTGAGTCTTTCTGTTATATCCTTGTCCCTGAACATCTCCAGGCTCTCAAGATTGAAAGGATTATAAAGGTCTACGATTATTTTCCCGGTAAAATTTTTAAGGAATGGAAAATAATAGAGGATATGCCCCTGGATAAGTATCATGTCTGCATTTTCCAGGCTCCTTTCAAGCGAACTGTAATTTTTTGGATTATAGGACCTGGTCTTTATCCCCTCGACTTCTATATCTATTTTATTTGGCGTATGGAGGGTGACATTGGCAAATTTTGAAAGGATCTTTGAAAATTCATAAAACCTTATCCCCGGACCAGCCATCTTTTTACCGACAATATCAAAACTGATCAGTGATATCCTGGGTAGTTTTTTCCTTACTTTAGATTCAAGCACCATCTTATTGCTCCCGGTTCTAAATTTTTATATTCAAAGAATTCAAAAAGTAGTATTTATTTTAACTCTATTCTATTCAATATAAAATAATTTTTTATTTTAACTCCAAGATTATACAGTAATAGCAGTTTATTTATAAAATATGCATACAAAATAGGTAATATCTGGTCTTTTGTAGCTTTCCGGATAAGCCATTTGGTCTCTGCCGGTATGAAAAAGCGGATAAATTCAAATACATCAAGGTTTATAATGGCACACCTGACCCTGTTTTTATGATAATGCCTGTAAAACCTGCTTGAAAACTTTTTTATAGAAGCTCCTTCAAAGTGCCTGCATCTTGCGTGTATATTAGAAACTATTTGCCATCCGGCCTCTT
>JAZFRP010000206.1:0-2736 GCA_036445715.1 Candidatus Humimicrobiaceae bacterium
TAATCACAGCTGCAAAATCTGGAAGCATAGGAAATCTTATGGGTAGGATCTTTAAAATAGAGTATCGTGATAAGAAAAAAAGTGTAAAAAGATACAGTGAAATAGAATCAATACAAGTAAAGAGCAAGTGGCCCATTAGAAAAGGGGATATACTGGAAGTATGGACCAAAAAAGGAAATTTAAAAATAAATATTGATTCTATAGATCTAATAGATATGACCGGGGATAGGTACCACTACAGTATTAGCACTCCGGGAGGGAAAGACTTTTCTTTAAAAGACAGAGTATTCAAAGCTTTAGACAACAAACTTGACGAAGAAGCAAAGACAGCTTTTAAAAATGCAAAAAATTATTTGATAGATCCAGGTATCGATGGATCCGGTAAGGAAAAAAATATTCTTAAGATTGATAGAGTCGAGGAATATCTTGAAAAATTTCAAAAATCCGGTAATGTTCCTTATCTCAAAATAAATAATAAAGGCAGACCAGGTAAATCTGCAGCCGGAAAAATTTCGATAACTGTAAATGTATATGATCGCGAGCAGCTGATGACTATCCTCAGGGCCGGTTTGTTTAATATTGTGTGCTGCTATTCCGGAATTATCATTGATGGGGAGATCATAGAAAATTTATCCGGCATTAGATCATATACACAGGAAACTGGAAAAAATATCATAATAGATACTCCACAAATAATATATGACAGAGAATTTGATGATATTACAGAAGGAATCAGGAGACTTCTCAGGGATGATATCAAATCCTTCAGGGTGCTGAATAGCGGAATCCTTGAGATATTCAGGGAGATCGACCTGGAAGGGAAAAAACCAATGATTTTCCTTGGCAGCAGTTTTAATATATTCAATATGCTTTCAATGGAATTTTTTACCGACCTTCTGGATAATAAAAAAACAGAATTTTCAGGCGTGGAGTTTTCTCCGGAACTAAATACTTCGGAAACAGAGAGGATTATAAAGAACTTCAATAATTTACATGAAAATAAGAAAAATTTTGTCTTTTCAGTATTTGGTCACGGCTACCATAAAGTGATGACTGCAAGATATGATATTTTAAATTATCATAAGAAGCTTAAGAAAAAAGGTATTAATGCTTTCATAGAAGATCGAAAAGGATATAAATTCCCGATCGGGTCTGATGATTCCTCTAATGCAATAATATATAATTCAAAAAAGATCTGTACTATATTCGACCTGGACAAGATAGTAGACTCTGGAATTGGAAATATAATAATTGATGGAAAATTTCTAGAAACAGACGAATTATTAAAAATAGCTGATTCCTATCACAGGGCGGTTTCTGTACTTTTTGAAAAAGGAAATGGAAAATACAGGGAATATGTATCTAAGCTGGAAAATACAAGATCATTCAATGACTACTCAAGGGGCCACTTGTTCAGGGGTGTAGAATAAAACAGGATAGGGTCACCTCAGTCTATTGTGCTTGTTGAGCTCACTAACCGCCGCCATCCTCTTCTTCCGGATCTACTATTTGCTCAACTTCTATAGAGATAGTAGAACCGTAATCAAGATATGATCCGCTTTCCGGGTCCTGGCCAATGATCAAGCCTATTGCATCCTGATCCGGGAGCAGCAGCACTATAAAGCCCTTATCTTCAAGAGTAATGATTGCTTCTCCGGAATCAAGTCCTACAATATCGGGTACCATGATGCCGATGCTGACTTTGATTATAACTTCATCAGACTTGTCATATATGATCCCGCTTTCAGGAACTTGTGAAAACACAGTGCCAATGGTTTCCTCACTTTCCTCGTAAATAGGGCTTACTTGTTCGAAACCTGCGTTAGCAAGTATTACCAGGGCTTCATCTTCGGGGCGGCCAATAATATCAGGAATAATACTTTCGGGATTTTCGCCCTTGCTGACATAGATGGTAATACCTGTTGATTTTGTCACCAGGGAACCTGCAGGAGGTGTCTGCCCGGATATAAGGTCGACTGGATGTGTGCTACTGAATTCATATATGATCTCACTTATTAACATACCGATATTTTTAAGAATTCCTTCAGCGTCATCAACTTTTCTACTTGTAAGATCAGGCATGTCAAAGCTTCTTTCTCCTTTACTGACATAAAGGATGATGCTAAGTTTTTCTCCAGTAAGGGACTCAAGCATGGAGCCGGCAGGGGGACTCTGGTCAAATATTATTCCCTGATTATATGTATCATTGAATTCTTCGACTCCAGTGATCTCGATAAATAATTCATCAAATATCAGCCTGGCTTCATCAAGACTTAAACCTGCGGCATCAGGGACCTCTACTTTATTATGAATGTCGCAAATATCATCAGGGTCCTTATTTTTTAAATATAGCCTCCATCCCAAAACATCTTCAGGGCACCAGAAAACAGGAAGCAGACCTGATTCAGTGCAGACCTCTATGTCAAGAAGCTCCTTTGCGGGTTTAGTAAAATCATTAATAGGACTGTCTGCCAGCGCAAGAGTCATGAATTCTCTCCATATATCCGCTGGATAGGTTCCTCCAACTACTACCCTGTCATTTATCGGGTCCATTGGTTCGCTGCTCTCAGGATTTCCCATCCATACCACAGTTACAAGCTCAGGAGTATATCCTGCAAACCAGGCATCTTTGTAATTGCTCGTAGTACCAGTTTTTCCTGCAGCAGGCTTTCCAATATTTGCCCCTCTTCCTGTGCCGGAATCTATAACTGACCTGAGGATTCCGGTAATATAGTA
>JAZFRP010000207.1:0-3581 GCA_036445715.1 Candidatus Humimicrobiaceae bacterium
AGCTCCTCCCCTTGGGATAAGAACATCAATATAATTCTTTTGCTGCATCAATTTTACGGCATCTTCCCTTTCTGCAGATGGGATGATCTGTATGATATCTTCAGTTAGCCCGTTTTCTTTAAGTACCTCTCTCATGATATCAGCAAGTCTTTTATTTGTATCAAGAGCATGAGAACTGCCCCTGAGTATTACGCAGTTGCCTGCTTTGAGGCAGAGGACCGCAGCATCAACTGTAACATTTGGCCTTGCTTCATATATTATCCCGATGACCCCAAGAGGAACCCTGATGTTTTTTAATATAAGGCCATTAGGCAGATTATATCCAAATATTACTTCACCTACAGGGTCATTGAATTTGACTACCTTATCTATGCTCGCCGCTATCTTTTTGATTCTTTCCCCATCAAGCATCAAACGGTCAAGAAGACTCCCGGATATTCCTTCCTCCCTGCATCTTTTTACATCTTTTTTATTCTCTTCGATTATGGAATTGCTATTAGTCGTGAGAGCATCAGCTATACCTTTAAGCACCCTGTTCTTTATTTCTGTATCAGCTGCAGCAATACCTGCCGCGGCCGCTTTTGCCTTAATAGCTATTTTGGTTACTATATCCATTATCCTCCTGGTTAAATCATTTAGAAAACCTTAAAAGCATTATAACATAGTAGATCACTCAGCCTGATCAAATACGACCAGGCAGTCCCTGTGTATTACTTCCCCACAAAACGACTGTCCGTGTGCAGGCAATATGCTTTTTTCATTTAAACCCATTATCTTTTTTATTTCCTCATCTGAGAAATTGCTTATGCCTTTAGCAATAAGTATGCCGGAAGCAGAAAAGACCTTCAGGGTATCCCCCCGGCTGAATTTTCCTTCAAGACCAGTGATACCTACCGGTAATATGCTCTTTCCCTTCTTAACTACTGCATCTTCTGCGCCCTGGTCTATTGTGATTGAGCCCCTGGTACGCACCCCGAATGCAATCCATTTTTTGATGCTTTTTACCTTCCGTGCGGTGCTGGGCTTAAAGAATGTGCCTATGTCCCGTCCCCCGGTAATACCGGTGAGGACATCTTTTTTCCGGCTGTTTGCGATCACCATGGAAATACCTGAAAATGAACATATTTTTGCAGCCTTTATCTTTGACTCCATCCCGCCTATACCATATGCAGTGCCAATACCTCCAGCGGATTTTTCAATATCAGGACCTATCTTACTGACAAATCTCAAGAGCTTTGCACTATTGCTGTTCCGGGGATCATCTGTATATAGACCTTCAATATCTGAAAGTATTATAAGCAGGTCAGCTTCAGAGATTATTGCTGCCATTGCTCCCAGCTCATCATTATCGCCAAATTTAATCTCATGGACAGCAACACTGTCATTTTCATTTATTACTGGAACGACATTCAATTTCAGGAGATTTTTTATTGTATTCTTTATATTAAGGTATTGTTCCCTTCTGGTTGTATCCTCATGTGTAAGCAGTATCTGGCCGGTTTTTATCCCGTATTGTGCAAAAAGATCCCTGTAGGCTTTCATCAATTCCACCTGCCCGACGGCAGCTGCTGCCTGAAGCATTGATATATCGGAGATATCTTTTGGATCACTATCCTCTCCAAGATATTTAAGACCGGCTGCCATTGCTCCGCTTGAGACCAAAATGACCTCCAGTCCTCTGTCCATAAGGATTTTTACTTCCCCGGCAAGTCTGGCCATATTCTCCAGGTCAAGACCGCCTTCTTTGGAAGTAAGGGAGCTTGAACCTATCTTTACCACTACCCTTTTCAGGTCTTTTAAATATTTAGCCCTATCTTTAATTATATTTTCACTCATGTTTTCCATCCAACCGGATATATTATTTTATTATCTTACTTAGTCTACCAGATCAAAGACAAGATTTCCTATTATGACCGTACTACCCTCGTCTATTCCCATTTTCTTTAATCTGTCTCCAACTCCCATCTTCTTTAGTCTATATTTTAAATAATCCAGGGCCTCCCTGTTCTCGAGATCAGTCATAGCAACCATTCTTTCAAGTCTCCTGTTCTTTACGACAAAACCGTCATGACCCTTTATTATCTCTATCTTCCTATCCTCGATCGTCTCCTTTGGTATCTCATAGATCCTTATCTTTTTATCTTCCCCGGCATCAGGATCAGCCTGTACGGGATCCTCCCTGATAGCTTCAACTCTCCTGTATAATCCAGATACAAGGTCGTCAAGACCCTCACCTGTCGCTGCCGAGATAATAAATACTTCTTTTTCTTTTCTCAGTTTTTTTGCAGCTTTTCTGATAAGCTCACGGTCCTCTAAAAGGTCTGACTTATTAATGACAATGACAAAATCCTTATTATATACTTCAGTATTATATAATCTTATTTCTTTCCTTAAAACATCATATGTCTTAATTAATTCTTCTACACCGTCTGGCTCTAATAGCTTCTGACCATCCAGGACCATTGCAAGGACCACTGATCTGGTGATATGCCTTAAAAATCTGTCACCCAAACCTGTACCAGTATGTGCCCCCTCTATAAGTCCCGGGATATCAGCCACCACGAAGTCTTCATCACCTACGGGTACCACGCCGAGGTGGGGTGTCAGCGTTGTAAAGGGGTAATCAGCTATTTTTGGCTTTGCAGCAGATATCCTTGATACTATTGTGGATTTGCCCGCATTCGGAAAACCTACAAGCGCGACATCGGCAAGGATCCGGAGTTCCAGGGCTATCCAGGACTCTTCTGCTGTCTCTCCTTTTTCTGAAAAAGCGGGAAAACGTCTTGACTGGGATGTAAAGCTGGCATTTCCTCTTCCGCCAATACCGCCCCTTGCCATCAGGACCAAATCACCATCCACGGAAAGGTCCGCGATCACCTTACGGGTGTGGTCCTTTACTATGGTCCCTACCGGTACATCTATCACGAGATCCTGCCCTTCACGGCCACTACGGTTATTTGTACTGCCTGATTTTCCATCTTCTGCCTTAAAATGAATTTTTTTCTTAAATCCATACAGTGTATTGATATGGGTATTTGCCTTTATTACTATATCGCCGCCTTTTCCTCCATTGCCGCCATTAGCAACTTTCTTTCCTCCTGTCTTGAGATTGAAAAAAGTCGCCATGCCGTTTCCGCCATTGCCCGCCTTTATATTTATTTGTGCTTCATCTAAAAATATAGCCATACTTAAGACCTTTTAAAATTCAATATAAAACAATAAGACAATAATTATTACAAAATTGCTAAATCAATACTACTTATAAATAAATGCTAAAACCTATTTTAGTATTTTATGATAAATTACAAAACAATACTTTAGTATTATAAAAGGAATTATAAGATAATTATAACAGACTTCTGATCAATCAGATCGATTATCACTACCTGACATCTGCTGATCAATACATTACCAATCTAATTTTGAGGAACAATTTTCAATAGGCTCATTCATGCCATCTATAATAGATTCTCTTAATCCTGTATGCATATTATTAATAGGTCCGAAATTTCTAATCTCATTTCTTACTGAGAATACTTTCAACCTGTCCATAGCTGATTCCTTTATAGCTTCTTTTATAG
>JAZFRP010000208.1:0-2728 GCA_036445715.1 Candidatus Humimicrobiaceae bacterium
TGGAGAAATTCCTGGATACACCGGCAAAGATCTATTATAAGAATGAAAGTGTCAGCCCTGCAGGAAGCCATAAGCCTAATACTGCGATTGCGCAGGCATATTACAACAAAAAAGAAGGGGTAAAAAAGATAGCTACCGAGACAGGAGCCGGACAGTGGGGAAGCGCACTTGCTTTTGCATGTAATTTGATGGAGATAGACCTGACTGTATATATGGTAAAAGTAAGCTATAATCAGAAACCCTATAGGAGAAGCCTGATGAACTTATGGGGAGCTGATGTATTTGCCTCGCCAACAGACAGGACCGATGCCGGAAAATCAATACTGGCAAAAGATCCTGACTCTCCGGGTTCTCTGGGAATAGCCATAAGTGAAGCAGTGGAACATGCCGCTAAAAGTGGCGGGGATACAAAATATTCACTTGGAAGTGTACTGAATCATGTAATACTCCATCAATCCATTGTAGGGCTTGAAACAAAAAAACAGTTTGAAAAAATAGGATCATACCCTGATATCCTGATAGGTTGTATAGGTGGCGGAAGTAATTTTGCCGGCTTTACTTTCCCTTTCATCCCGGATAAAAAGGCAGGTAAGGACATAAGGATAATAGCTGCAGAACCTATTGCATGCCCAACAATCACAAAGGGCCCTTATGCCTATGATTATGGTGATACTGCAAAGATGGCCCCGATTGTAAAGATGTACTCCCTGGGTCACGATTTCGTTCCTGCGCCAATACATGCAGGAGGCCTGAGGTATCATGGTATGGCACCACAGGTCAGCCTTCTGGCTGCTGAAAAAATGATCGAAGCTGTAGCTCTTCCACAGAATCCTGTATTTGAAGCAGCGATTGCATTTGCAAGAACAGAGGGAATAGTGCCTGCCCCTGAGACAGCTCATGCTATAAGGGCAGCGATGGACGAGGCTATAAAATGCAAGGAAACCGGTGAAGAGAAGGTCATAGCATTTAATTTCAGCGGACATGGACATTTTGACCTTTCAGCTTATGATGCCTATCTGGGCGGTAAACTGGAAGACTATGAATATCCTGATGAGAAGATAAAAGAATCTCTTAAGAATCTTCCTGAAGTAAAGGAAATGTAAGAATTAAGACAGGACCATGCAATAAATATGGGGTCCCGGGCTTTGTTGTTTTTAACAGGGAGCTGACCTTTAAATAAGAGACGCTCCCTGTTTCTATAGTTAATAGACCCCCATGGATTTGCTATGGTATATTCATTTTATTCTTGATAATAAGATGATCCGTAAACTCATACTGGAGACTAAGAGTCAATACGAAAAGAATCTACTTGCTTTTTTATTAATAACTCTATATATTATACAGGAAGTTTAGATAGTATTAGACAAAATAGGAGTTTCTTCAAAATAATCAAATCTTAAAGATTCAAAATTAGTTTATAGAGGTGGCAATAGGTATTCAAGCCTAAGGGCCCGGGTAATTTATATAAATCCTTTTTCAATTTAAATTAAAACAAAAACTCATGCTATACCTTTTAAGAACTCATATATCAAGGATTGGAAACAGCTGGAGTTTGAAAATTACAGATTTTAAGGGATTTTAGTTTATTTATTACAATTAATATAATTTTTAAGCTGAATATTTGATAAAGAACAAAATGATGTCATTTTAGATGGTAAAAAGACATATATAGCATACTTATGAAAGGAGTATTTGCGAATGTCAGGCATTGGAGATATAAATAAAGAACTTTTAGATGGAAAGGTATTGTCAGATCTAAAGGTTGTTGCAAAGCAACTCAATATAAAAGGGATAACAAAATTAAAAAAGGATGAACTTATCACCAGGATCATGGAAGAAGTACCTGATGATGGGGCGAGTTCGTCCGCAGAAAGTACTCCTGGTGATGTTCCGGTGATCGAGAGCAGTAGCTTTTCAGATAAGGATCTTCCAGGCGGTATTGAAGTAGAAGAGAAAATTCCGGAAAAAGTGGAAGATATCAAACCGGTTAAACCAGCATTTCTCAAACCAGCCAAAACTCCAAAGGTTGAGAGGCCAATGGAGACAATAAGCATACCCGGTAAAAGAAGGGACGAGGAAAAGAAAGAGCCTGAAACTATAAGCGAACTCATCAAGCAGGATGCTTCAGGCGAAAAAGAAGTAAAAGCTAAAAAGAAAAAACATCCGGAAAAGAAAGAAAAAGAGATAGAAGTATATGAAGAGAGGATGCAGGGTGTTCTGGATATTCTGGCAGATGGCTATGGATTTCTAAGGACCAGCGGATATCTATCAGGATCTCATGATATATATGTTTCTCAATCCCAGATAAGAAGATTCAGGTTAAGGCAGGGAGATCTGGTATATGGCCAGGTAAGACCTCCTAAGGATAGTGAGAAGTATAATGCCCTGATCAGGATAGAAAAAGTAAATGATGATAATCCTGATGTTGTAAGGTCAAGAGTTCCTTTTGAAAAGCTTACACCGATATATCCTATGGACCGCCTGCAACTTGAGACAAAAGATCCGGAAAATATTTCACCCAGGATAATAGACCTTATCGCACCAATAGGAAAGGGACAGAGGGGACTCATTGTATCTCCTCCAAAAGCAGGAAAGACTACTATTTTAAAAGACCTTGCCAATAGTGTCTCAAAGAATAATCCGGAAGTAGATATCATAGTCCTTCTCATAGATGAAAGACCGTTGGGAAGCGCTTGCGGCTTTCCTGGCTATACCTGAGATTGAAGAC
>JAZFRP010000209.1:0-2766 GCA_036445715.1 Candidatus Humimicrobiaceae bacterium
CAGAATCTTAGAAAAAAAGCATATCAGCAGGGTTTTGCTTTAAAGACTACGCAGATAGGCCTTTTTGTAGTTCCGGCTATTGGTGGAAAACCTATGTCGGAAGATCAGTATCTAGATCTTTCGCAGAACCAGAAAGATGAAATACAATCAAAGAAAGTGGGGGTAAATAAAGTACTCCAGGAGACAGTAAATAAGATCAGGGATCTTGACCGTAATATAAATGATGAAGTGAGGAAACTAAATCATAAAGTAGCACTATATAGTATTGAAAGATTTGTGAATGATATAAAGGAAAATTATAAAGACAACCAGGGCATCCAGGACTATATTGAGGAATTAGAGAAAGATATACTTAAAAATATAAAGAATTTTCTCCCAGCAGCACCCGCAAAGGGAGTAGCACCTAATATGTTCCCATGGATGAAAGAACTGCCATTTAAAAAATATGAAGTAAATGTATTGGTAGACAATTCCGGGCTCAGTGGTGCCCCGGTTATCATAGAACAGAATCCCACTCACCAGAACCTGTTTGGACGAATAGAAAAGGAAGCACAATTCGGAGTATTATCCACAGACTTTACAATGATACATTCAGGCTCCCTGCATAAAGCAAATAATGGTTTCTTAGTAATACCGGTAGAGGATCTTTTTAAAAATATGTTTTCCTGGGACAGTCTTAAAATGTCTTTAAGGGATAAAAGGATAATTATTGAAGAAGCAAGTGAAAAACTCGGGTTCATATCCACAAAAGGATTAAAACCGGAACCAATTCCTTTAAATATAAAAGTGATCCTTATCGGAATCCCCTACCATTATAATATTTTATATAATGCGGATAGTGAATTTAAAAAACATTTTAAAGTAAAAGCTGACTACGACCTTGTTATGAAGAGGGATAATGTAAATATAAAAAACTTTGCCAGGTTTATCTGCACCCTCTGCATAAAGGAGAATTTAAATCATCTTAAATCTTCAGCAATCTCAAAAATATTGGAATACGGCACAAGACTGGCCGGTGATCAAAACAAAATATCAACCAGGTTTTCAGAGATCTCAAATATAATCATTGAAGCAAACTACTACTCAAAAGAAAATAATAAGAGTTTTATCGAGGAAGAACATATTGCAAAAGCAATAGAAGAAAAATATTACCGTTCAAATCTTATCCAGGAAAAGATCAGGGAGATGATGAAGGACGGAACTATGCTAATAGACACAAGCGGGAGTGTTGTGGGCCAGGTAAATGGATTATCTGTACTCAGTCTGGGTGATTATTCTTTTGGGAGACCTTCCAGGGTCACAGTCTCAATAGGAATGGGTAAAGCTGGAATAATCGATATTGAGAGAGAGACAAAAATGGGCGGTCCGATACACACCAAAGGAGTTCTTATCCTTTCTGGATACTTGACTGAAAAATATGCTGTAGAGAGACCTTTGAATATTTCTGCCAGAATAGTATTCGAGCAGAGTTATGGAGGCATCGAGGGTGACAGTGCTTCCAGCGCCGAGCTTTATGCAATGCTGTCTGCAGTCTCAGGAGTACCGATCAGCCAGGATCTTGCTGTTACCGGTTCGGTAAATCAAAAAGGAGAGGTACAGGCTATTGGCGGAGTCAATGAAAAGATCGAAGGTTTCTTTGAGGTCTGCAAAATGAGAGGCTTTAATAGCAAGCAGGGAGTCCTCATCCCCTATAGCAATATTAAAAATCTTATGCTAAAGGATGAAGTAATAAAGGAAGTAAAGTCTGGAAACTTTAATATTTATGGTATAAAAACCATAGATGAAGGAATAGAGGTCTTGACCGGAATCAAAGCCGGCAAGCGTGGAAAATCCGGAAAATTTCCCAAAGATACAATTAATCTCCTGATCGATGAAAGAATAAAGGACTTTACAGAAAAGTTTAATGCACTATCAGGTAAAAAAGATGATAATTAAAAGAATTTTCTTTTACCTAATTTAAAATCAATATTTTTTAGTTTTTCAATTATATCTATATTGTAAGGACATCTTGGCATGCATTCCCCGCATTCAGTGCATTTGTCAGCTTTTATTTTTAGGGCCGTATAATTTTCTTTAGCAATATCTTCTCCACCATACCAAAACTTTAAACGTTCCCTTAAAGCATAGTCTGAAGAATTATTAATAATACCATTATCCATCTGCCTGTCATAATATCCTTCTAATTTACAGATCGCAGGAATATCGATATTTTCCGGACATGGAAGGCATTTCATGCACTGCCTGCATACATAATCACCAAGTTCGGGAGCATTATTATAGATCTCCTCTTTTTCTTTCCCGGTGATTGGTTTGAAATTCCTGGCATAATCGATATCTTTTTCAAACATCTCCTTATTATTCATACCCGTAACAATAACTGAAGCCGGTTGGCTCAATGCATATCCGAAAGCAGCCCTGGCAGATCTCCACAGATAGCCATCTGCTACCGGTTTCATCAGTATTATTGCAATTTCTTTTTCAATGGCAAGAGGTACGAGGACCTCCTCGATCTTTGGAAAATTAAATCGGTCATAATAGTTGATGTTTGTCATCACTGCATCAAATGGATACTGATTTATAGCTTCTATGAGAACATCAGGTTGCCCGTGCATTGAAATCCCTACAAATCTGATTTTACCCTTTTTTACTGCTTCCTGTGCCCCTTCCAGTGCTCCACCTGGTGCCAGAGCCTCCTTCAGGTCATCAAATCTGGTTCCTCCTTCAGGGTATTTATAACCTATGGCATGAATTATATGAAGGTCTATA
>JAZFRP010000210.1:0-3887 GCA_036445715.1 Candidatus Humimicrobiaceae bacterium
TTCATCTCCTGAAAGGCCTCCTTCAGGACCTGTCAGGACTCCAATACTCTCCGGCGGCTCCATTGATGCCAGGTCTGAGATAATGTCTCCTCCTTTTGCAGCAGAAGAAGCTTCATGGGGCACATAGAATAACTGATAAGAAGAGGGATCAATGTCTGCAATTTTTACAGGTTCGCCTATTACACATCTTAGCTGCCTCTTGCACTGCTTGGCAGCTTCATCTGCAATCTTTTGCCACCTTATTGCCTTATTTTTTCCATCTGAAATATCCGGCACAACTCTTGAGCTGATGACCGGGATAATATTGTCTACACCTATCTCAACTGATTTCTGGATAACAAACTCCATTGCATTCTTCTTAAGAACACATTGATAAAGTGTCTTCCTGGTTATACTCTTTTCAAGATCATACTTCTCCAGGGTTTCGAAGAGACCTTCATCTTTATCAATAGTCAGTGTGCTTGTGCGGTAGACAGATTTTTCATTATCGGAAAAATATACAATATCTCCGGGTTTACATCTTAAGACCCTGGAAAGGTGGTTTAGCTCATTGACATCGGTCAGTATTATCCTATTTCCTGTGACCTGGGACGGATTTATAAAAAAATAAGGATGACTCATTGCTCGCTGCTTCCTTATTTAAGATAATAAAAAACTTTAGAAGACTTCTCCATCAATTTATCTGCTCTTTTCTTCCCTCAGCATAATGGACAAGCATTTCTTTTTCCTTCCTGTTTAATCTTGAAGGAATATTTACTTTTATATTTATAATATGATTACCTCTCCTATACCCGTTCAGCTGGACAAAACCCCTTGACCTCAAGACTATTTTGGTCTCAGGCTGTGTCCCCGGCTTTATATTTATTCTCTCCGGACCATCCAGTGTCTCAGCTTGAAGCTTTACCCCGAGAGCTGCCTGGGCAAAAGATATATTTATTTCAGCTAATACATCGTCATTATCCCTTTTAAATGACTTATGTGGTGCTACCCTGATGGTCATAAAGAGGTCGCCGTTTATTGAGTTACTCCCAAGGGAATTGCCTTTTCCTGTGACTCTCATCCTGTCGCCGTCATGGATCCCTGCAGGTATATCTACTTTTATTTTTTTCTTTTTATGATAGTGGCCCTGGCCCCTACACTGCCTGCAGGGATTTTTTACTTTTTTCCCGGAACCCCTGCAGCTATCACATGTAGCTGTAGTTATAACATTTCCTATGAATGTCTGCCTTGTCACCCTGACTTTCCCTGCACCGCCGCATTGCTCACAGGTCTCAATATCATCATCATTTTCCGCACCCTTGCCGCCGCATTTTTCACAAATATCATCTACCGCATACTCTATTTCCTTTTTGACACCAAAAGCGGCTTCCTTAAAACTTATTTCTGTATCGGTTCCTATATCTGCTCCGCGGCTGCGGGTACTGCTCCTGCCGCCTCCAAATCCTCCTCCGGAACCTGAGCCGAAAAAGGTATTGAAGATATCACCGAAACCAAATTCTGAAAATGTACTGCTAAAATCAAAATCTTCAAAAAGATTATTTGAAAACCCGAATCTGTCATACTGTTCTCTTTTGTCATCGCTTGATAACACAGCATATGCTTCAGAGATCTCCTTAAACTTTTCTTCCGATTCGGGATTTCCATTATTTACATCAGGATGATACTGGCGCGCCAGTTTCCTGTAAGCTTTTTTTATTTCAATTACTGTACAAGTACGGATCACTCCCAGTACTTCATAATAATCTCTTTTTGTCTCTGCCAATCAAAACCACCTTAAAATATATAATAATCCGATCTATATTAGAATTCAGGAGCGGAGAAATGATAACTCATTTTGAAGTATTTTTCCAGGCTCCAACCTATGCTCTTGAATCAAATACCTCCGTGAGATTTTTCCTGAAGATATTCATTATATTTATGACCCTGGAATAATCCATCCTTTTTGGTCCAAGTATACCGATCGCACCGGAAGTATTCCCCTTTATCCTGTATTTTGAAGCAATAAGACTCAGATTGTCTGATCCTTCGCTGAAAAGCTCTGCACCTATTTTTACCATAAAACTCTTATCTTTTGAAAAGTCCATAAGCATTTTCATTAAAAGGTACTCATTCTCGATAACACTTATGATCTGGTGTATATTTTTTATATCAACAAACTCAGGCTGCTGCATAATAACAGACGCACCATGGATAAAAATCCTGTTATGCGCTAAATTTTCTCCCATACATTCTTTTATTAATTCTATTATCCTGTTTATTAAAAGTATCAGGTGGATATCCCCGTCGGAGACCCTTATATTATCAGCTTCTATATCCAGGAAGTTTTTATCCCTCAGCTCGGAATTTAATATCCCTGCAGCTCCCTGAAGGTCAAGATCAGTAAATCTTCCCTCAAGTGAAAAACTTCTTTTATATACCCTGCCCGTATCAGTTATTAGCACCATCAAATAATTTTCACCTTCAAATTTTAATAGCTCAAGATGTTTAAACTTGCTTTGATCTATGGTGGGTGCAACTATCATTGAAAGATAATTAGTGATCTTTGCAAGCATCTCCGTAGATTCCTTAAGCACAGCTTCTATTTCCATGCTTTTTGTTATCATATCCCTTATCCCGGGGAGATCCTGCTCCTTTTTGACTATCGGATTCAGATTTGATTCCGTTATATTATCCACATAAAAACGGTATCCCCTGTCAGTGGGTACCCTTCCCGAAGAAGTATGGGGATGCGTGAGGTAACCCATTTCCTCGAGTTCGTACATTTCTTTCCTGATAGTCGCAGAACTGATATCAAGATTAAGACTTGCTGCAATCTTCCCTGAAGAAACAGGTTCAGCATCCTTGATAAATCTTACTATTACTTCCTGTAATATAATTTTTTTTCTATTTGTAAAATCCATAATCGCCTGAAAATATATCCACTCTAATATTTATTAAATAATCCCCGGTAAAAAAATCCTGTAATCACCTGGTTTGCTATCAGATTTTTTTTATGATAATATCCAATAGATTTATAGTATAGCAAATATACTGATATATATTATAGATAAAATTCTTTGAAAATTAAATAAGGCCAATTACTTAGGGGAGCCTTCACAGGCTGAGAGGATAGAGATATCTCTATCGACCCTTAAACCTGACCTAGATAATGCTAGCGGAGGAAAAGTGGGTGAAAATCATTTTTTATAACTACTGATCCATACCGGGACAGTAGTTTTTTTATTTTCAAAACATATATTTTTATCAGGAGGTATATGGAGGTGTGTGGATGATAAAAAAAGAAATAAGTAAGAAAAAAACAGAAACTATAAAAGAAAGTAAGGATAGAGAGGACCGGAAGGGCGGTCCATATAATTCTTCAAAAGTTATTATAATTGCCAATGGCTTCATCAAGGACCCTTCGGGAACTTATAAGAAGATGACCAGCCGTTTTGGTTTTTCCAGGGATGATATTGTTATCTGTGCAGATGGTGGAGCATCTAATGCACTTAAAATGGGACTAATACCTGATGTAGTGGTCGGAGATATGGACAGCATAAAGTTTGGAGTCAAGGAAAAAATAAGAGAGAAGAGTACAAAGACAAGGTATATCTCGACATCTCCTGAAAAAGACGAAAGCGATACCCAGCTGGCAGTAGAATATGCCCTGGGACTTAGAGGCGTTAAAAAGATAATGATCACAGGCGCTGTCGGGGACAGGATAGACCATACTCTTGCAAATATCATACTTCTTTCATCACCGGAGCTTGAAGATGTCGACAGTAGGATACTTACAGATAATAGTGAAATGTTTATTGTAAGAAAACCTGTGACCATTAATGGAGTTCCAGGCAAAACAATAACTCTTATATCGCTGAGCCCCTATACATATTTTACCGGGACCAGTG
>JAZFRP010000211.1:0-3731 GCA_036445715.1 Candidatus Humimicrobiaceae bacterium
TTAAATCGATAATACTCTTTTCAAGATAACCAACTCTTATAGATAGCAATATTCCTCTATATGTATTCATTTAACGATACTGCACTTGATCAGTACTAAAACTATCATTCTTAATTTATTGTGATAAATTAGCTATATTGGTGGATTTGCAAGCGGCACATGACCTGACCTCATGGAATCCCTTCCAGCTCTTGTCAGATATTATATATGCCCAGTTTACCTCCTCTCCCTTATCATCGTTCTGGATCGCCCATAGATTTCCCTTGATAATAGATACTGGATCAGTACTTCCTGCAACCGGTTCATCAAGGGATTTTAAAGTATCCTTTTCCCCGGATATTCTACATTTTGGTTCCGGATCACTTACCATGCTGGGGTCCTCGTCAATAAAAACAGCATTGGGGTAGCTTTCCGATACACCTACAGCCTGTTTCTGCCTGTCATGATTCTTTCTCAATGCATCGAGGGCTTCTTCCAGCACATTTGCCCCATCACTGCCTTGAAACTCTCCATAATTCTGGAATATAAGGGCATTACCCCGTTCCTTTGCTATACCATAGAATTTCTCTGTATTGCCACATTCTAGACATTTGTACATTTTGCCCCCTTCATAGTTGATTGAGTAGAGTTGATAGTCTCAGTTATTATAGGTTATTATAGTATATTACTAGTTAAAAACAATACAAAAAAATAAAATTATAATAGAAAATTATAATATAATATTTATTAATAGTTTAATGTACGGACATATTAGGAGGTTATTTGGCAGGATGATTGACTAATAAAAATCACTTTGCCAATATTCATATAATTCTGCTAATATGTATTTAACATCTTAAATAAAGGAGTAGTAAATATGGTTCACATGCAAGTACAAAAAGATCAGGTAAAAGTAAGGATAAAGACCGAATCAGCTGTAATCAATGGAACTGTATACACAATGGTAAATGGAAGGCTCAGCGATTATATAACTTCTCATGTAGGTAAATTTATTCCTATTACTGATGCTGAAGTGGTGTATATGGAAAAACCGCTGAAAGATCTTGAAAAAGATGGAGAGAAACGCGAAGTCGTTTTTGTAAATGTAGAAAAAATAGAAATGATTGAATATTTATAATATTTTTGCTTTATTATACTTATAGTTTACTAAATCAATGATCAGGGGAAGGAAGATAATGTCTGATAATACCATTCAGCTAACAGACGATAATTTTGAAACAGAGGTAATAAACTCAAGTACGCCGATACTTGTTGATTTTTGGGCAGTTTGGTGCGGTCCGTGTAAGATGATAGCGCCAGAGCTGGTGAAGATTGCTGAAGAAAAAGGCGGCGATGTTTTAAAGATAGGTAAGTTAAATGTTGATGAAAGCAGGGATACTGCTATTAAATACGGCATTAGCAGTATACCTACACTGCTTTTGTTTAAAGATGGAGATGTAGCCAAAAAACTTGTAGGAGCTATGGGAAAAGACAGGATATTAGATGAGATCGGAGAATTCATTTAATTAATGACAGGATTACTATTAGGCACTTCGGGGTACAGCTATTCCGATTGGATCGGTACCTTTTACCCTGAAGGGCTGGAAAAAAGTGAGCAGCTTTCTTTCTACAGCACATTCTTTAATACAGTCGAGATAAATTTCACTTACTACAAGATACCCAATCCCCATATATTTGACCGCATGGCAGCAAAAGTTCCTGGTAGCTTTATCTTCTCAGTTAAGATGCACAGCAGTATGACGCATACCAGGGATTGTTCCCGGGAAGATTATAAGCAGTATATCGATGCCCTGGCTCCTCTTAAGGAATCAGGAAAATTAGGTGCAATACTGATGCAGTTTCCATGGGGTTTTAAGCTTTCCGAATCAAATATGGATTACCTGGGCAAGTTAAGGCAGCAGATGGGAGATCTTGAGCTATGTGCAGAATTCAGGCACAATAGCTGGCTCACAGAAGAGGTCTATGATTTTTTAAGGTCCAGTGCTATTGGGTTCTGCAATGTCGACCAGCCACGGCTGAAGACATTGCTCCCTCCAACAGATATTAATACTACCGACTCCGGCTATATCAGGTTTCATGGGAGAAATGCAGCCAATTGGTGGAAGCCCGCCGAAGCCTATATGCGCTATGATCACATGTACAGCCAGGAGGAGCTTTTACCCTGGATCCCGCGGATCAAAAAGCTTTCTTCATCTACTAAAAAATCCTACATATACTTCAATAATCACTATAAGGCCCAGGCCGTAAAGTCGGCAGAACTGCTGCAGAATCTCCTGAAAGCTTAGGAGCCCAGCCGTCATATTCTACTTCACAAAATCAGTCTAATTATATAGAATCTATAGGATAGTTTTAGCAAAAAGATAATGTTCACCAGAGGGTTTACCCGGGAAGCAATCAGACAGGTATAAATATGTTTAAAAAAGTAGACAGCAAAGTGAACTTTGTAAAGCTTGAGGAGAAAACCCTTGGCTTCTGGAACAAGAATAAAATATTTGAAAAGAGCCTCAAAAAAACCAAAGACGGTAAAAGATTTGTATTTTATGAAGGTCCTCCTACAGCAAATGGGGCGCCCGGGGTGCATCATGTGCTTTCAAGGGTATACAAGGATATTTTTCCAAGATTTAAGACGATGAAAGGTTATTATGTTTCCCGAAAGGCCGGATGGGACACTCATGGACTACCGGTAGAGCTTGAAATAGAGAAAAAGCTCGGGATAAATTCAAAAGACGAAATAGAAAAAATAGGTATAGAGAAGTTTAACCGCCTCTGCAGGGAAAGCGTGATGAAATATGAAGAGGAATGGAAAAAACTTACCGGGAGGATCGGTTTCTGGCTTGATATGGATAATGCCTATTTTACATTCAAGAATGAATATATAGAGACAGTATGGTGGATACTGAAAAATATCTGGGACAAGGACCTTCTTTATGAAGGGCACAAGATAGTGCCATACTGCCCGAGATGCGGGACACCGCTGTCTTCACATGAGATAGCACAGGGGTATAAGGAAGTCGAGGATTATTCTGCGATTGTAAAGTTTGAGCTCAAGGACCGTAAAAATACATACCTCCTGGTATGGACTACGACTCCCTGGACCCTTATATCAAATGTCGCAGCCGCAGTAAGTGAAGATTCCACTTATACGGAAATCGAATATGAGGGACAGAACCTGATACTCGTGAAGGATCTTTTGCCTACTCTTTTTGGAGAGGACAGGCCATACAGGAAAGTAGCAGAGTATAAGGGCTCCGAACTTGTGGGTACAAACTATAAACCCGTTTACGATTATGCCGGCGGTGACACTAAAGCCTTCCAGATAATCAGCGGTGATTTTGTATCTACCGGCGAAGGAACGGGAATAGTCCATATAGCGCCGGCATTTGGTGAAGACGATATGAGGGTCGGAAGGGAAAACGGGCTTCCTGTCATACAGATGGTCGATCTGGAAGGGCATTTCCTGGACAGTGTGGAAAAGTTTGCCGGAATGGACATTGAGGATGCAAATCCAAAAATAATAACTGATCTTAAAGACAGGGGACTTGTATTCGAGATAAAGAAATTTAAGCACAGCTATCCGTTCTGCTGGAGATGCGATACGAGACTTATATATTATGCCAAGAAAAGCTGGTATATAGCTACTTCAAAAATAAAGGATGACCTCCTTTCTTCAAACGAGCAGGTCAAGTGGTATCCCGGTCATATAAAGCATGGAAGATTTGGAAACTGGCTGG
>JAZFRP010000212.1:0-2531 GCA_036445715.1 Candidatus Humimicrobiaceae bacterium
TAGAAAACTCCAGTCTTCACATATGAATATCTATGCTTCAGGGGATTGCGCAACTATAAAAAATATTGTAACAGGAAAACAGGATCATATACCTACTGCAAATAATGCCGGTAAAACCGGAAGGATAGCAGGGGAAAATGCAGCCGGCGGAAATAAAGTGTTCAATGGTTCTGTAAGAACTGTAGTAGATAAAGTCCTGGATCTTGAGATCGCAAGTACAGGCATAGGCTCAAAAGAAGCGGTATCGCTCGGTTATGACGCAATAAAACTTATCGATGGTTTTTCTTCACATGCAGGTTCCGTCCCGGGAGCAAAAAAAATAGCAATAATAATCATAGTGGATACAGCTTCAAGAAAGCTGCTTGGTGCCCAGATGATAGGTGGAGAAGGAGTCGGTAAAAGGATTGATGTCTTTGCAACAGCTATAACAGCTGAGATGACTGTGGATGATATCTACATGCTGGATCTTTCCTATGCACCTGCAGTATCGACTGTCTGGGACCCGATAAACAACATATGCGGAAAAGCAGTCCTGGCACTTGATAAGCACAGAGTCTGACCTAGAATAATTCATTCTGTTCGAGATCAGTGGAAGAAGGTCCTGAATTTTTATTCTTATCACTGCCCTGTTTTCCAATTTCTGGATCACTTGATTTTAGACTGCCTTCTTCCTCCAGGTCCAGCTGCTTTATAAAGATAGGCCTCTCAAAATTCCTGGCATACTCGGACCACTCATTTTCATCACTTGTATTTTCAACGATAATATTGAATCCGCCTATATCACCATCAAGGTGGTCAGCATGATAGACTATAAAAGCTTCCAGTATTTTTGGCCTTTTTGGCGAACCATATTCCAGATGACCGTGATGGCTGAGTATTATGTGAAGAAGCCTGTCAGCAAGGTCCTTTGGAAATCCTTTGATCTGCTCTATCTTTTCAAGCACCCAGCCATAACCAATAGTTATATGGCCAAGAAGTCTTCCCCTATTGGTTGTCTTCAGATTGACCCCTGAAGAATACTCCCGTATCTTTCCCACATCATGAAGTATCGCGCCACAGATAAGCAGGTCCCTGTTGAGATTATCATAAATACCTGCAAGCATGTCACAGATCTTCGTAACATTAAGTGAATGCTCCAGCAGCCCGCCCTGATAGGCGTGGTGGTAACGGATTGCAGCGGTCGAGGTACTGTAATCAGAAACGAATTTTTTATCACTTACAAATAAGTTTAGAAGTTCTTTTAAATATTTGCTGTCAAGACTTTTGATATATCCAAGTATCTCTTCAAACATGCCGTCAATATCTTTGCTTGTACTTTTTATATAATCCGTGAGATCCTGACCATCTTCTTTTTCTATTTTTTTAAGAGAGTTCACGATTAGCTGCCTCGCACCCCTGTATTCTTTCAGGAGTCCTTTTACTTCTACGAGATCTCCTTCTTTGAATGCACCTGATTCTTCAAATACTTCTGTCCAGATAACACCCTCTACCGTCCCACCTTTATCCTGCATTGTCACAGTACAATAATCCTGGCCATTCTTTTTTTTCTTTACCTGTTTTTCCGAGACAACAAAGGTCGTTTCAACCAGGTCCCCTACTTTTAAATCTGATAAGAATTGTTCTTTTTTCATCACCATTTATACATTCCTATTTCTATCCAATAATTATTTATTTTAATTTTTCCATATTCCACCCTTTGAAATGATCAAAGGACTTATAATCTGTCATATCATAATGTATCGGTGTTACTGACACATAACCATTCTTGACAGCATAATAATCAGAATCTTCACTGACATTTCTCTCACGAAATTCCCCATCCATCCAATAGTAATCCCTGCCGCGCGGGTCCTGTCTTTTTACAAAATTATCTTTAAAACCTATATTACTCTGAACGGTAAGCTTCACACCTTTTATCCTGTCCTTTTCAAGGTTTGGGATATTAATATTTAAAAGTGTTCCCCTGGGGAGTCCCCCATTTTCCAGGATCCTTGCAGCCATTCTCAAGGCAAATTCCGAAGCATAGCTATAATCCGGATTCTGCAAATTATCGGCTGACAGGGCTATCGAGGATACTCCACATACTGTTCCCTCTGTTGCAGCGGAAACGGTGCCTGAATATATGATATTTTCTCCCATATTTGGTCCGCGGTTTATCCCTGAGATCAAGAGGTCGGGAGAACTGTCGAGTATTGTCCCTATTGCCAGCTTTACGCAGTCTGCCGGTGTGCCGTCCACGGCATATCCAAAGAATTCGCCTTCCTGATAATTCTTTATAACAGATATCGGCCTGAATACCGTAATGGCATGTCCGACCGCGCTGCTCTCTTTATTGGGTGCTACAACCCTAAGGTCAAACCTGCCGTCTTCCTTGAATGTCTTATAGAGGGAATAAATACCTTCAGCATCAATACCATCATCATTTGTGAGGAGTATGGTTTTTCTTTCTGTTTTCAATCTTTTAATTCTAGCTTATTTTTTTTAAATCATTTCGATAATGTTTTTCGAATAAAAACATTGTACCCTCCATA
>JAZFRP010000213.1:0-2006 GCA_036445715.1 Candidatus Humimicrobiaceae bacterium
GAATGCCGGTTAAGGTTTTATGTGATGAATTATCCTGAAGTCGGTGAAAAAAAGTTTAATGAAATGCTATTTGATTTTTTAAAGAAATATCCTAAGATCCATAAAAATATAGAAAATGGAAATCTAAAAGTTGATAATAGTTACAGGTTTATTGAGGGCGGAGATATGGACCTTGAAGTTGACAAGAATAAAGAGTTTGTGGATAAGGTAATAAACTTCGGGAAAGAACTTACTGGAAGAGATTTAGAACTGTCCGCAGCTTTTGGCGGTACTGATTTTTTTACTTTTAATAATTATGGGAATACCCCGGCTATCGTCTTTGGACCAGGGGGAGATAATCTTCATGCTGCAAATGAATATGTGGAGTTGAATGACCTTATAGACCTGACAAAGATATATGCAAACTTAATATATGATTATTGTTGCAAATGAAACCCAGAGAAAGAACATTAACTGCAATTGATTTGAAGGAACCTGACAGGGTACCGATTTTTGCTGATATGGTCCCTGAACTTGAAGATAAATTCTACCGCAAATATGGACTTTCCGGAAATAAACTCCTAACTTATCTTGGAAATGACCTGGTAGTGGAATCAGTGGGAGTAGCTAACTCTTTTGCAAAAATAAATGAAGGCGAAACCAGGAATGATGAATGGGGTATTGGCTGGAAGACCGCAAAACATGGTAAAGGTGCATATACTGAAATATCAACCAGACCTCTTGAAAATGCAGGTCATGAGGATTTGAAGAAATATAAGGTACCTGATCCTGAGGATGACCTGAGGTATGAAGGGGTTTACAAGTTAAAAGAAGACTTTGGTGGTGAGTATGCTGTAATGGTCGATCTGTCCTGTACGATCTTTGAGATCTCATGGTATTTGAGGGGAATGGATAAGCTCTTAATGGATATGGTAATAGATAGTAGATTTGTGGATGACCTCATGGATAAAGTATTGGAATTCTATATACCAGCAGCCAAGAGACTTGCGAAGATAGGGGTAGACATAATCTGGACCGGTGATGATGTGGGGATGCAAACCGGTATGATATTATCTCCGGAAATGTTTAATACCTATCTAAAAGAAAGATACAGGATATTTATCAATGAAGTAAAGAGGACCAATGATAAGGTAAAGATAGCTTTTCACAGTGACGGCTACATTGTGCCCATCATTGATGATCTTATAGAAATTGGTGTAGATATTCTAAACCCGGTCCAACCGAAATGTATGGATCCTAAAATAATTAAGGATAATTTTGGTAGTAAACTTTGTTTCATGGGAACTATTGATGAACAGGAAACATTACCATTTGGGACCATAGAAGATCTAAAAATAGAAATAGATGAAAGGATTGAGACTGTTGGAAAAAGTGGAGGACTGATCCTGGGTCCAACCCATAATATACAAAATGATACGGAAATGGAAAAGGTCGAATTTATGTTTGATTATATAAAGAAGAAAGGTTTATACGCGGAGGGTTGATTTGAATAGAGAAAATATTTTAAGTGATAAGGACTGGATTTATTCTACCGTATCCCATAAAGATACCGGAAGAATACCGTACCATTTTGATTTTACTCCTCCTGCAACAAAAAAAATGGCAGAATATTATGGTTCCGATGATATTGAAAATATACTCCGCCTTCCTATCAGGTGGGGCGGCCCCGAAACTACGAAACCTCTCTATGCTGATACTGAGACTTATGGAGAACAAGCAATTGATGAATTTGGAGTTACCTGGTCGGTATCTGATATGGACAGGGGAGCTCCAATAAAACCTGGGATCACCAAACCTGACCTTTCAGGCTACACTTTTCCAGATCCGGACCAGGCTTACCGTTTTAAGGATATAGATACCTGGTGTGAAGAGAATAAGAAACATTTTAGAATTTTATGGATCGGTGAACTTTGGGAAAGAGCAACTTTTATCAGAAGTATGGAAGAATTATTATTGGATCTGGCAATAAATAAAAAATTTGTATTTAAGCTTCTTGAAGGAATTAC
>JAZFRP010000214.1:0-6390 GCA_036445715.1 Candidatus Humimicrobiaceae bacterium
AGAGGAATCTCTTAATATCACCAAGGACTTTTTTATATGTTGTGTAGAGCGAATTAGATTTAGGTGACAGGGCAAGATAGACAGCAGCTTCGATTATGGCAAGATAGCCCTCCGGCGGTCCGATAAATTCAAAGGACTGCTTGGCAGCTATTGCCATCTGCAGGGCCCTGGGATCTGCGAGCCCGACATCCTCAGATGCAAACCTGACCATCCTCCTCAATATATAAAGGGGATCCTCTCCGCCTTCAAGCATCCTGACGGTCCAGTAGACGGCGCCATCGGGATCACTACCCCTTAGACTTTTATGGAGCGCCGAGATCACATTAAAATGCTCTTCCCCATGCTTATCATATAGCAGGGCCTTTGTCTGGGTAACATTTTCTACAGTCTCCCTATCGATGAAAAATGTTTTATTTTTCTTTCCGGCAGGCTTTTTACCTGTTTTTACACTCTTACTTTCAACAGCGGTACCCCGGGTTTTTGGGAGGGATGCATCCAGCGAGAGCTCCAGGATATTGTACGCCATCCTTGAGTCCCCATCTGATACCCTTGAGATGAAATCCAGTGTCTTCTCATCAATGCCGGCATTGTATTTACCGAGTCCCTTGTCTTTATCGCTTAATGCCCGTTTAAGGAGCATCTTTATATCTTCATCTGAAAGTTTTTCAAGTATATATGTCTTTGCCCTTGAAAGGAGGGCAGAGATCACCTCAAATGAAGGGTTTTCAGTCGTGGCTCCTATCAGGATTATGGTACCGTCTTCTACATATGGAAGAAAAGCATCCTGCTGGGCCTTATTGAAACGGTGTATTTCATCAATGAAAAGTATTGTCTTTATGCCTCTTGTCCTGAGCTCATGTCCGGCTATCTTCATGATATCTTTTATCTGCTTGATACCTGATGTAACAGCTGAAAAAGAAATAAACCTGCTTTTTGTCCTGTTTGCTATTATCCTGGCAAGGGTCGTCTTGCCTGAGCCGGGAGGGCCCCAGAAAATAATTGAATGCAGACGGTCGCTCTCAATAATGCTCTGGAGTACATTTCCTTTACCGACAAGATGTCTCTGCCCGACAAATCCATCGAGATCAGACGGACGCATCCTGTCAGCAAGAGGGATTCCTGAAATGACTTTCTTTGAAATATCGGAGCTAAAATCATCAAAAAGGGTCAAAGTCTATCCTTCGATCGTTTTGACATAGATCTTTCGGCTTCTGGGTCCATCGAATTCACAGAAATAAATACCCTGCCAGGTACCGAGCACAAGGCTGCCGTCCTTTATTATTATAGTAAGGGTCGTCCCTATAATAGAAGATTTGACATGAGAGTCTGAATTGCCTTCTGTATGGGAATAGTCCTCATTCCTGGGTACCATAGTCTCCAGCTTCTTTATAATATCAAGTGCGACGGAAGGATCGGCATTTTCATTTATGGTGACTCCGGAAGTGGCATGGGGTACATAAAGACAGCAGATTCCGCTCTCGATCCTGGACCTGGAGACAGCTGCACTGACTTCTGCGGTTATGTCGATTAGATCATTTCGTTTGCTTGTGTCGAATTCGAGAACTTCTAGCATCAGCAACCTTTCCTGTATAGAGAGTAATAGTAGTATAAAAAATTTTACTTGTAATCTTGAACTATATTATATATAACATAACCAGATGAATAAAGGGATAAAAAGGTGTTACCATCTTAGATGACAAGTAGCAGATCAAATCATATTACATCAAAACCATATCAAATATTTAACCGGAGGCAATGAGGCTGTTGGGACCTGAAAAAACAAATAAGCAAGATCATGCAATGTCCAAAAAATATACGGTAGTGGGCATAGGAAATGCAATAGTGGATATACTGGCTAATGTAGACGACAGATTCCTTGACACACATAAAATGGAAAAAGGAATGATGCAGCTGATAGATGAAGATGGTATTACCAGCCTCCACAAAAAAATAAAGGCCGAAAAGCAGGCTTCCGGAGGATCAGCGGCCAATACTATTGCCGGGCTGGCCTCACTGGGCCATGATGTAGCATTTATAGGGAAAGTAAAAGATGATGAGCTTGGCCGGACCTTCGAGAAAGGCTTGAATGATATAGGTGTGATGTACTGCACTAAAAGGGCAGTGGAAGGAAACTCTACTGCGTGCTGCGTTGTCCTGTCGACTCCTGATGCCCAGAGGACCATGAATACCTGCCTTGGAATATCAGGCACCCTCGGGCCCGAAGATATTGATGAAAAGGTGATATCAGATGCTGATATAGTATACCTGGAAGGCTATCTCTGGGATAGCGCACCTGCAAAAGAAGCCTTTAAAAAAGCTATAAATACCGCAGGGAAAGCTGGAGGACTGATAGCGCTAAGCCTTTCAGACTCATTTTGTGTTGAAAGACACAGAGCTGAATTCCTATCACTTATAAAGGAGCATACGGATATACTTTTTGCAAATGAGGACGAGATAAAGACTCTTTTTGAGACCGATTCATTCGAAGAGGCTTCAAGATCATGTATGGAGTATGACAATATATTTGCATTGACTAGAGGCGGGCTCGGATCGGTCATTATACATGGAAAAAAATATTTTGAGATAGGTCCCGAAAAGAATATAAAAGTAATAGACACAACCGGGGCCGGAGATATGTATGCAGCCGGTTTTTTACATGGATATATAAAAAAGGAAGATCTGGATGTATGCGGGAGAATTGGAAATATTACAGCAGCAGCTGTAATCGCTCATTTCGGCGCCAGGCCCGAAATATCTCTTGCGGCCGTCCTTGAAGAAAAATTAAATAATAATTCCGGAAAGGGAGATAATGTCTGAAAAAACTAGAGCGGAGATAGGGGTTTTTGGAGGATCAGGCTTTTATTCATTCCTTGAAGACACCACAGAGATAGACATGAAGACACCTTATGGTGATCCGTCAGACAAGATCGTACTGGGAGAGGTCGGGGGGAGAAAAGTCGCTTTTTTACCAAGACATGGAAAAAATCATGACCTGCCTCCACATATGATAAATTTTAGGGCAAACATATATGCCATGAAGGAATTGGGAGTAAAATATATTTTCGGACCCTGCGCCTCCGGCAGCCTTCAACCTCATATAAAACCCGGGCAATTTGTAATATGCGACCAGTTTGTTGACAGGACCAAGGGACGCAAAGATACTTTCTTTGACGGTCCAAAGACCATTCATATAGCTATGGCACAGCCATATTGTCCTGATCTCCGGAAAATAGTCGCCCTTAGCGCTGAAGAGCTTGATATAACCCATCACCCGAAAGGTACAGTTGTCATCATCCAGGGTCCCAGGTTCTCTACAGTGGCTGAGAGCAAGTGGTTTGCCTCACAGGGATGGGAAGTCATAAATATGACACAATATCCTGAAAGCTACCTGGCAAGGGAACAGGAGATATGCTATGTGAACATATCGCTTATAACCGATTATGATGTCGGGCTCGAGGGACACCCGGATGTCGCTCCGGTAACTCTTGAAGCAGTTGTAAAGGTATTTAATGAAAATAATGAAAAGTTAAAGAACCTGCTTTTTAAGGCTATAGAAAAAATACCGGATGGAAGGCAGTGCATCTGTTCAAGAGCATTAAAGGATGCAATAATAAGTTAAGGGCCTGTCCGGGAACCGGATCCTGGCTTATTGGACCGGACCACAGGATAAATATTCAATATGAAGATAGTAATAGCATCAGATAAATATAAAGGAAGCCTCTCTGCACTGCAAGTCTGCCGGATAATAGAGAAGACCATAAAAGAGATCAGCCCGAATTCTGAAGTGATCACGAGTCCGATGGCTGACGGCGGCGATGGAACGGTAGAGACACTGGTAGAGAGTCTTAATGGAAAACTTATAGAGCTTGATGTAAAGGGACCGTTAGGAGAGCCTGTAAGGGCCAGGTTTGGGATAATTGGAAATGGTACCGCAATAATAGAGATGGCCTCAGCTTCAGGTCTTGTCCTCGTACCTGCCGGCAAACGAAATCCCATGGAGACCACGACTTATGGCACAGGGGAGCTCATTGCAAAAGCTATTGACATGGGAAGTAAAAAAATAATAGTCGGCATTGGGGGCAGCGCAACAAATGATGGCGGAATGGGAATGGCGCAGGCCCTGGGCTACAGGCTGCTTGACAGCAATGGTGATCTGTTAGGCTTTGGTGGGAAAGAACTTGCAAGACTTGCAAGCATAGATGATTCGGGTATTAACAGCAAACTCCTGGCGACTATGGTCGAGGTTGCCAGCGATGTAGATAATCCTTTATATGGTAAAAGGGGAGCTGCGCATGTTTATGGTCCACAGAAAGGTGCCGGCCCGGAAATGGTTGAGGCCCTTGATGAGGGATTGAAGAATTATGCACAAATAGTAAGCAGGGACCTCAAAAAAGATATTGCCGGCCTTCCGGGCGCCGGTGCAGCAGGAGGCCTCGGGGCAGGACTTACAGCATTTGCGGGAGGTGTATTAAAACCAGGGACCGATATAGTGATAGAGACAACTGGTCTTGAGGATAAAATAAAGGATGCGGATCTTATTATAACAGGTGAGGGAGCAATGGATGAGCAGACTTTTTATGGTAAAAGTGCATATGGGGTCGCAAAGCTCGCTTCAAATTACGGTATTCCGGTGATCACCATAAATGGATCCGTGCTTTCAGATAGAGCTAGTATTGATGAAAAAAACTCTTCACTTTTTAGTGGAAATTTTTCTATAATAAACAGGCCAATGAAACTTGAAGAAGCGATCAGGGATGCAGAAAAGCTCCTCTCGGGTGCAGCAGCTGAGATAATCAGCTTTTATATGAGGATCGCAAGGTAAATAATAAGTTAAGTATGATAATAATATAATAAAAGAGCTGATAAATATTAATTTGGAGGTTTTAAAATGAAACTCATCGGCGGAGTAGAGATCGAAGGTATTGAAAAAATAGCAAGCGGTAAGGTAAGGGAGATGTTTTCCTTTAATAATGAACTCCTTATTGTCACCACGGACCGCATATCTGCATTTGATTATATACTTGATTCCCTTATTCCAGTTAAAGGCATAGTACTCAATAAAATATCAAATTTCTGGTTTAAATATTTAAAGGATATAATCGAGAACCATCTCATTGAAACAGATGTAGAAAAATTCCCGAAGTTTTTAAAAAGACACAGGGATACATTAAGGGGAAGGTCGGTAATAGTAAAGAAAGTCAAAATATTTCCGATAGAATGTGTTGTAAGGGGATATATCACTGGTTCAGGCTGGGAAGATTATTCAAAGACAGGCAAAATAGGGGATCTTAAACTCCCAAAAGGATTGACAAAATGCGATAGGCTGCCTGAGGTGATATTTACACCTTCTACAAAGGAAACATCCGGACATGATGTGGCCATTACTATAAACAAGGCAAAAAGGATATTCGGTGCAGAGATCATAAATACATTGCAGACCAAAAGCATTGAACTATACCTTAAAGCTTCAGAATATGCATTAAGAAGGGGCATTATAATTGCAGATACTAAATTTGAATTCGGTTTGACACCTGATGATAAGATAATACTGGCAGATGAAGTACTGACGCCTGATTCGTCAAGGTTCTGGCCGCTGGATGAATATGAATCGGGCAGGGACCAGCACAGCTATGATAAACAGTTTGTCAGGGATTATCTGCTGTCTACAACCTGGGACAGGAACTCACAACCGCCAAAACTTCCTGAAGCAATAGCCAGGAAGACATCACAGCGTTATATTTCAGCATATGAAAACCTTACCGCCCAGAAATTTGAGGGATGAGACGATCAATTGATAGTAGATATAGCCCTTTCAAATAATTTTGACCAGGATAGCTTAAAAGTCAACATAGGAGATTCCGTTTGTGCTGTAATCGATGTGATCAGGGCCACTTCGACAATTGCAACACTTTTTGGAAGCGGTGTAAACAGCATTATAGCAGCCGGCACACTCGATGAGGCATATTCACTTAAAAAGGCATATCCTGCCAGGCTCCTTTGTGGAGAAAAAGGCGGCCTTAAACCAGAAGGTTTTGATTATGGTAATTCACCCCTGGAATTTTCCACCCTGGACCTCAGGGGGCGCCAGGCAATACTTAAGACTACAAATGGCACGGTATCTTTTATGAAGGCAGCAGGATCCCCGGCAGTGTTTTCACTTGCCGCATTAAATTTCAGGCACACAATGGAGGATGTCCTTGATAATGCTTTAAAAAATGAAAGGGACATACTTTTTCTGTGCTCGGGAGAAATGGGAAAGATCGCATATGATGATGCCTATATAGCCGGTCTGGCAGTAAAATACCTTCTCTCTAAACCTCATGACCTCATATACAGCGACAGTGCGAAGCTGGTCCTTTCAGCGGCAATAGGTGACAGGTCGCTTCCTGA
>JAZFRP010000215.1:0-2299 GCA_036445715.1 Candidatus Humimicrobiaceae bacterium
TGGATATTCGACCAGCATCACACTTGACGAAGCAATGGAAGAAGGAGTGATAATCGCATACGAGATGAATGGAGAGGCTCTTACTGATGAGCATGGATTTCCTGTCAGGATGGTGGTCCCCGAAAAATATGGGATGAAATGGCCTAAATGGATAAATACTATCGAATTTGTGGATTATGACTATAGGGGATACTGGGAGCAAAGAGGATGGTCAGATTATGCCGGAAGGGACCGTCCTGAGGAAAGGTATGATTGAGTCTGGTATTCTATTAATGCCTTATCGCTAAATCTTTATATTATTAGTAGAATTAATTATATTATTGTCCGGGAGGCAAAAGATGGGAAATATAGTAGTAATATTGGGAATAGTTACTTATTCACTTTTTGCACTGACTATATTGTTTTTAATACTATTCAGGGTTAAGAAGAAAAAGATCTTTTACAGGTTTCACAGGACTTTTGGAATAATAGCAATATCTTTTGCAACTGTACACGGCAGTATAGCTGCCCTGTATTTTCTTGGATATATTTAATTTATAAAAAAAGGTGTGATAGAAAAAATACCATTGATAAGAAATAAAACAATGAGAAACACTCCATCTCCCTTCTTTCTTATGCTTTTTGTGGCCTGCCTGACGATATTGCTGCTTATTGCCTGCAATCCCCTGGAAAGCAGCGGTTATTTTGGTCCGGAGGGCCAGGGAGAGGCTTTGATCAAATCTGAAAGGACAGGACTTCAAGCACTATCCGGTATACCTTATTACCTTATAGATATTGAAGTAGATTTTGATGTGGGAACTTATATTGGAAGTGTAGAAATAGACTATGTAAACCTGGAGCAGACAAGTCTCGAAAGCCTATATTTTCGTCTGTTTCCCAATGGGGGAGGCATATACGGGAACGGCTTTTTAGAAATAGATTCTGCAATGGTTGATAATGAAGAAGCTATTACAATATTGTCGGCTGATGACAGCGTGATGGAACTTACCCTGCCTGAAGAATTATCCGCAGGAGAAAGCATCAAGATCAAACTTGATTTTAATGGCAAGACCTCCGGGGAGGCAGGGATAGGCTATGGTATTCATAATACTGTCGGAGACATGATGACACTTTCCGGATGGTATCCTATTCTTGTAGTTTATGATGATGAAGAGTGGAACATAGATCCTGTAACAAATATTGGTGATTCAGTATATAGCGATGCAGCATATTATGATGTCGAACTGATTACTGAAGAAGACCTGACAGTAGTTTCCACGGGAGTGATCATCGAGGACAAAAAAATTGATAATGGAAAAATACAGTACAGGATGACGAGTGGTCCATCCAGGGATTTTTTCATAGTACTCGGCAAAAATTTTGAAGTTTTGGAAAGCAGCTATGGTGAAACAGATATAAATGTTTATTATATAAACAACAATAAAGGATCGGCAGAAAAGACTATTGACATTGCAAAGGGAGCCCTGGAAACTTTTAATAAGAGATTCGGTACATATCCCTATAAGGAAATTGATCTTGTGGAGCTACCAGTCGAAAGATCAATAGGGATAGAGTTCCCGGGCATCATACTAATAAGTACCCCGGTATACGGTAATGAGATATTTACGTCTCACGAGATAGCACATCAGTGGTGGTACAATGTGATTGGAAATGATGCAATAGATGAGCCCTGGCTTGATGAGGCGCTTGCTACTTATTCCTCATTGATCTATTTTGAATATAATGAACCTGAAAAAGAATATCTTGGACTATTGGATTATTTTAAATCAGAATATAGAAGTAATCTTGAAGCAGACAAAGATGATATTGTAACAGGAACCCTGGAACATTTCGAAAAATTGGGGGGTAGTCATTATTACCAGATAGTGTATGTCAAGGGAGCTCTTTTTTTCAATGCTTTAAGAAATACTATTGGTGATGAGATATTTTTTAATGCCATGCAAGATTACTTCGAGCAGAATAAATACGGGATTGCTTCAACCAAAGATCTTCTTGATCTGTTTGAAGAAGTATCAGGGATGCAGCTGGATGATCTTTATCAGGAGTGGTTATATGGGAAAACAGAGGATACCCTGACTGCAGCTTATAATTGAATAAAATATCCGGAAAGCATTAAACAGCCAGTCATTAAAGTGGTTTTCAATAATTTATTGAAAATAATAAATAAATTATCTACAGTAATCTATAAGCGATACACCTGATTACTATACTTTTTAAGGAGGCAAAAATACAAACTATTAATTCTAGAAAAAGAATATTGGACCTTTTAAATAATAAAATCCCAGACAGGGTTCCGCAT
>JAZFRP010000216.1:0-5345 GCA_036445715.1 Candidatus Humimicrobiaceae bacterium
GTAATGGTCCCATTATTTATTAATAATGGAGACAGGGTTAAAATAGATACCAGGACAGGTGAATATATTACCAGGGTTTGATATTACAATTATGAAAATAACCAGAAGAAGAGCAAGAGAAAAAGCAGTTATCCTATTGTATCAGAAAGACCTGCTCAAAAAGAATCCTGAGGAAATTATTGAAAATGACCGATTGGTAGGAAAAAGATTTGATGAATTTTCTTTAAAACTAATAAGTGGCGTAATAGGAAATTTGAAGGAAATCGATAGCATTATAAGCAGTACCGTAAAAAACTGGTCACTTGACCGGATAGCTGTAATAGACCGCAATATATTAAGAGTGGCAATATACGAGATGCTCTACGAGGATGATATTCCTTTAAAAGTTTCAGTGGATGAAGCCATTGAAATAGCTAAAAATCTTGGTCAAAAACCTGACACTCCAAAATTTATTAATGGAGTACTTGGAAAATTTTTAAATAAAATATCCGATGATATCAAAGAATAAGAATATAGAAGACCTATATCCTGAATCCCTTGCCGTATATGTAGGTAAATACCTAAAAACTTATCTTAATGATTACAATCATATTCCCGGAAGATTAAGAGAGGCAATAGAGTATACTATACTTAATGGCGGAAAGAGACTCAGGCCTGTATTGTGTCTTGCTACTGCAAAAAGCATTGGATGTATTATTGAAAAAGTAATACCAACAGCATGTGCAATTGAATTTATTCACACATATTCATTGATCCATGACGACCTGCCAGCAATAGACAATGATGATCTCAGGAGGGGAAAACCTTCCTGTCATAAAAAATTTGGTGAAGATATTGCAATACTGACAGGAGACGCACTCTTTGCTGAATCTTTTAATATAATACTTAAATATCAAAATTCTCCTCCCGACATCAAGCTGGAGGTGCTTGATGAGATCATTTCTGCAGCCGGTGCTTCCGGCATGGTAGCAGGTCAGGTAGTTGATGTCAGTTCTACCGGAAAAAAGATAACAAAAAATGATCTGGAGTATATGCATTTAAATAAGACCTCCAAACTTATTGTTGCGGCTATCAGGACTTCAGCAATTATATGCAATGCAAATAGTGATATTTTAAATAGCCTGTCAATATATGGAAATAATATTGGCCTGGTTTTTCAAATAGTAGATGATATTCTTGATATCACTTCAAGTTCCGGGATCACTGGTAAAACACAGGGTAAAGATATTGACCACTCAAAAAATACTTATCCCAGTCTGTGGGGAGTAGATAAATCCAGAAAGATCGCTAAAGAAAAAACTGAAAAAGCTATCGACTCTATCAAGGGTCTTGATATCAACACAGATATCCTTATTGATATTGCTCAATTTATACTTTTCCGAAAGGCATAGATCCTATTAATAAAGGCAGCAAAATAAAACTGAGCCACCTGCTTCTAAAAAATGGTCTTGTCCCGTCCGAGGATATAGCAAAAGCGTTTATTATGGAAGGGCGGGTACTTATAAACGGTATACTGGCAGAAAAGCAGGGTGAAATGGTACCTCTTGACTCTAAACCCGTGATCATTGAAAAGATGCCCTATGTTTCAAGAGGAGGCCTTAAGATCGAAGGCGTATTTAATGATCTGGATCTTGATGTGTCTGGAAAACTTGCTGCAGACATAGGTTCTTCTACGGGAGGATTTACAGACTTTCTTATTCAAAAAGGTGTTGCCAGGGTAATGTCTATAGATGTAGGCTATGGTTTACTGGATTGGAAACTAAGAAATTCAGACAATGTAGATGTCCTGGAAAAAACAAATATCAGGTATCTGGATATGAAAAAGATCCCTTACAGGACTGATATTACTGTAATTGATGTCTCATTTATTTCTATAAAAAAAACAATGGAAAAAATAATGGAGCTGACTGTTCCCGGGGGAGAAATACTTCTTCTGTTAAAACCACAATTTGAATTGGAAAAAAAAGATATAAAAAATAAGGGAGTAATTAAAAACCCTGATCTTCATAATAAAGCACTGAGTGAGATGATCGATTATTTAAAAAAGCTGCCTGTTTCCATTCTTAGTATAGAATTTTCAAAAATAAAGGGAGCCAAGGGGAATATAGAATTCTGGATTTATCTAAGAAATATTAAAACTTTAACTAAATCTGATTTAAATTATGATAAAATAATCCAAGATGCGGTGAATGCCGCTCATTTATTTTTTACAAAGAAGAAATAATATCTATGAAAGTAATCGGAATAATATCGAATAATGAGAAGCAGGAAGCATTAGAGATATCTAAGACTGTTTATGATTATTTAAAGAACAAAAATATTGAAGTACTATTACCGGATGAAGATGTGATGCCTGACCATTATTCACTGAGGTCTGTCTCACAGGATGAATTCTCTGATAAAGCTGATGCCATTATTTCAGTTGGTGGAGACGGGACCTTTCTTAGAGCATCTAAATATAGTTTTCGAAATCAGACTCCTGTCCTTGGCATCAATGCAGGGCATCTGGGTTTTTTAACTGAAGTCGATCCGGAAAATATCGAACAGGCCATGAATGATCTACTAGAGGGTTCATATTCTATTGAAAAAAGAATGCTTCTTGAGGGAAGATTATTTAAAGATAATAAGCTGATCCAAAACACAGGGCTTCCGGATATTGCATTAAACGAGTTTACTATCACACGTTCAACTATTGAAAAGGTCATAAAAATGGAAATATTTGTAAATGATATATCTATTAAAAGTTTTTCAGCAGATGGTATTATAATAGCGACACCCACAGGTTCCACAGCATATTCACTTTCTGCAGGTGGTCCTGTAGTAGAACCGAAAGCTGAAGCTATAGTGATCACTCCTGTCTGCCCCCATACTCTTTTTAGCAGAAGTATTATCCTGGGACCTGACAAAGTACTTGAGGTCAGGTTAGATTCCAGAAATGAGAGAGATATCTTTAGCGTAGACGGCAAGACTGTAGCGCTAACAAGGCCGGCGCAATACCTTTTAAGAGTCATCAGGTCCAAAAAACAATTAAACCTTATAAGCTTCAATCCAAATGCTTTCTTCAAAGTATTTAAGGAAAAGTTTATTGAAAGGATCTGAACTGCAGATTATTATTAGCCAAATTTTTAAAGTTAGACGATATATATATGCTTAAAGAGCTTCAGGTAAAAAATTTTGCTATTATAGATGATGTAAAAATATCATTTAAGGAAGGGCTGAATTGTCTTACAGGTGAAACAGGAGCCGGTAAGACACTTATTATAGAAGCAATCAATCTACTTATAGGTGAGAGGGCAGATAGCGACCTTATAAGGGAAAATGAAGAAAAATTACTTGTCCAGGGATACTTTGACTTCAGTAATAATAAAGGAGCAAGAGCTTTTCTCCTCTCCCATAGTATCCTGGAAGATATTGACTTTGAATCAGATATAGTGATCTCCAGGGAATTAAACAGAACCGGCAAAAACAAAGCTTTCATTAATGGCCTGTATATCCAGGTCGGCATACTAAAGCAGCTTGGAAATTATTTTCTTGACCTTCATGGCCAGCATGAACACCAGTACCTGCTTGACCAAAAAACCCATATTAATATTATCGATAATTCCGGGAAAGAACCCCTATTATCAATAAAAGAAAAATATATCGTGCATTATGATAAATACCAGGCAAAATCAAGAAAATTAAATCAATTACTTGAGATGCAAAAGAATCGTAAGATACATTTACAGGACCTTGAGTACAGGTATAATGAGCTTGATAAACTAAATATAAGTGATGGTAATGAGGAAAATGAACTTGAAAATGAACTCAGGGTATTAAAAAATTATGAAAATATCTATAAACTCGTTTCAGAAGCAGAAGAGGCTGTAAAAGGAAAAACTGATGAAAACAGCAGCCTTTCCGATAAAGTATTCCTCCTCCAAAAAAATATCAGCCAGTTATCAGACATAGATCATAATTTTCAGTCCTATTCTGAAAGGATAAGCCTTCTTGCTGACCTGATAGAGGAGATAAGCCACTTTATAAGCAGTTATCTTTCAGATTTCGAATTCAGCAGGGAGAGGCTTGATGGGATCCAGCAAAGACTTTTTCAATTTTCTGAAATAAAAAAGAAATATAATATCGGTCTTGATAAAATAGGTGAATATATAGAAAAGATTAAAGATGAAATTGAAGGTTATCAGAGTCTTGAGCAGGATATAGAAAAAGCTGAAAATGAACTAATAGAAATAAAACAGGAACTTAAGGAGAGTGCAATCGCACTGAGCTCTTGCAGGGAACGGACAAAAGCTGCTCTCGAAGGAAAAATAATAAGTGAATTAAAGGACCTGAATTTTAAATCAGTCTCTTTTACTGCAAGAAAACAGTATATTAAAGATGATGATGGTATTGAAATTGATGGTGAGAGCATAAAGTTTAACAGAAATGGCATTGATGACCTGGAATTCTATATATCCTTAAATGTAGGGGAGACAGAAAGACCCCTGAGAAAAGTTGCTTCGGGTGGGGAAATATCAAGAATAATGCTTGCATTAAAATCCGCACTCAGCTCGGCTGATAATATTTCTACCATGGTTTTCGATGAGATCGATTCCGGTATCGGAGGCTCAACTTCTATGGTAGTCGGTGAAAAGATCTATAATATATCAAAATCAAAACAAGTGATCGTCATAACGCATCTTGCACAAATAGCATGTTTTTCTGATCACCATTATTTTATTGATAAATATATTGAAGATAACAGGACCAAGATCGAAATAAAAAAATTAGAAGAAAATAATAAAAAAAATGAGATATCAAGAATGCTTGGCGGTATCGGAGAGAGTGATATTTCTTTGAAGCATGCAGAGGAATTGATAAGTAGATGCAATAAAATAAAAATAAACCTGGTGGAGGAGAATCTAGAAGTTGGAAACTAAATACATATTTGTTACCGGAGGAGTATTATCATCTCTTGGAAAAGGTATATGCGCCGCATCCCTTGGAAGATTGCTTAAGGCGAGAGGATACAGTGTTACCATCCAGAAACTTGACCCCTATATAAATATTGACCCGGGGACCATGAACCCGACCCAGCACGGAGAAGTATTTGTAACTGATGATGGTGGAGAGACATATCTTGATCTTGGGCATTATGAACGTTTTATTGATGAAGATCTTTCAAAATATAATAATTTCACAACCGGAAAGATATATCAGAGTGTAATTCAAAATGAGAGAAGAGGGGATTATCTTGGTTCTACTGTGCAGGTTATCCCTCATATTACAGATGAAATAAAGGCATCTATAATAAAAACATTAGAAAGAAAAAAAACTGATTTTGTAATAACAGAGATCGGCGGGAC
>JAZFRP010000217.1:0-4624 GCA_036445715.1 Candidatus Humimicrobiaceae bacterium
GTTAGATTTGAATGGTGTTTCCTGTCCGATGAATTTTGTAAAAACTAAAGTTGCTCTGGAGGAGTTAGAAAAAGACGACCTGCTGGAAGTCATCCTGGATGAAGGAGATGCTATCTTAAACGTGCCACGTAGTGTTAAAGATGAGGGCCATCAAATTGTAAAAGTTGAAAATATGGGAACAAATTTCAAAGTAATCATAAAGAAGAAATAAACAAGATTGAAAAGTTATTTATTATTAATATAAATCACCTGGACCAATACAAAGTCTGGTTTAGATATGGTTAATCTACAAATACAGGAGTTGATAGTATGAAAAAGAGTGAAATAACAGGTTATCAAAGGGAATTAAAAGAAAAAACACCTCAGGAAATAATAAGCTGGGTCATTGATCATTTTGATAAAAAAGATATCGCCTTCTCATCCAGTATGGGAGCAGAGGACCAGGTATTAACAGATATGTTGATAAAGATCGATCCGGAAATAAATATTTTCACTCTGGATACTGGCAGGCTTTCAGAAGAAACCTATACAGCGATCGAGGAAACTAGAGAACATTATAATAAACATATCGAGATCCTCTTTCCAGATAGTAATGATATAGAAGAAATGTTTGGCAAGCATGGTCCAAATCTTTTTTATGAATCAATAGATGAAAGAAAATTGTGCTGTCAGGTAAGAAAAGTAAGGCCATTAAAAAGAAAGCTTTCTTCATTAACTGTATGGATCTGCGGCTTACGCCGGGACCAGGCACAGACCAGAAGTGATATTGGAGCAATAGAATGGGATGAGAATTTTGAGATTATAAAAATCAACCCGATAATTGAATGGAGTGAAAAAGATGTTTGGGATTATATTCATAAAAATAATGTTCCATATAATAAACTCCATGATCAAAATTACCCCAGCATCGGATGTGCTCCATGCACCAGGGCAATTGGAATAGGTGAGGCAATACGCGCGGGCCGGTGGTGGTGGGAAGATCCGGATGAAAAAGAATGCGGTTTGCACTCTCAAAAAAAACTTCTTATAAAAAATAAATAGGATTGAAATGGATAATCTTGATAGATTAGAAGCCCGGAGTGTCTATATTATAAGGGAGGCATATCGTGAATTCAAAAAATTAGCAATGCTGTGGTCAATTGGCAAAGACAGTACAGTGCTTCTCTGGTTAGCCCGTAAAGCATTTTTTGGCCATGTTCCGGTCCCTTTGGTGCATATTGATACTAAATTCAAGATTCCGGAAATGATCGAATACCGTGACCGTCTGGCCCTAAAGTGGAAACTTAATATGATCTTCGGAGAAAATAGAGGTGCACTTGAGGGCAAAAAGACATTTCCGGATAATAATGTGGATCGGCTGACTTGTTGTAAAAATCTAAAAAGTGATGCATTAAAACATACTCTTTCCGGTGAATGGCCCCGTTATAGAATGGACCATAAAAAGAAAAAATATATATTAGACAAGAACAGGGAACCTTTCAATGGTGCAATTGTCGGTGTTCGTGCCGATGAAGAGGGGAGCCGTTCAAAGGAACGTTATTTCTCTCCAAGGGATAAGGATAATGATTGGGATGTTGGTGACCAGCCCCCGGAATTTTGGAATCAATATAAAACTGATTTTGCTCCCGGTACCCACGTCCGGATACATCCGCTGCTGGATTGGACAGAATTAAATATCTGGGAATATATAGAGCGTGAAAAAATTCCAATAGTCTCATTGTACCTGGACCAAGGTGATGGGGAACGTTTTCGTTCACTGGGCTGCTATCCCTGTACAAGGCCAATAAAATCGAATGCAAAAAATATAAAAGAAATTATCCGGGAGTTGAAAAGTGGTAAACTCGCAAATATTGCCGAGCGTTCAGGCCGCCAGCAAGATAAAGAAGATGGCGACGGACTGGAAAGTTTAAGACGTGATGGATATATGTAGGACTGTGTAAAATGAATAGAGAACAAATAAATATTGTTATTGTGGGCCATGTTGATCACGGTAAAAGCACTGTAATAGGCAGGCTTCTTGTGGATACCGGCTCTTTACCGATGGGAAAACTTGAGAAAGTAAAAGCATTATGTGAAAAAAATGCCAGGCCTTTTGAATATTCTTTTTTACTTGACTCATTGAAAGATGAACAATCACAGGGGATCACTATTGATACTGCCAGGTGTTTCTTTAAAACAAAAAAAAGGGATTATATAATACTGGATGCACCCGGGCATATTGAATTTTTAAAAAATATGGTCACCGGAGCTTCTCACGCTGAAGCAGCCTTATTAGTGATAGATGCAGCAGAAGGTATCCAGGAAAATTCAAAAAGACATGGTCATATGGTTTCCATGTTAGGCATAAAACAAGTTTCAGTTTTAGTCAATAAAATGGACCTGGTAAATTATGATGAAGCTGTATTTGAAAAAATCAAGTCGGAGTATTCAGAATTTTTAAACAGGATCAATATAGAGCCTATTAGTTTTATCCCGATCAGTGCAAGAGAAGGCGACAATATTGCCGGGTCTTCTAAAAGAATGGACTGGTATAAGAAAAGAACTGTTCTGGAACAGGTGGACGATTTTCAAAAAGCCCCTTCTTTAAAGAATTTGCCTTTCAGGATGCCGGTACAGGATATATACAAATTTACCCGGCATGATGATAGCCGCCGTATAATCGCAGGTACAATTGCGACAGGTTCTGTAGGTATAGGTGATAAAGTAGAGTTCCTGCCTTCGAAGAAGATGTCTGCTGTTAAGACTATAGAAAACTTTAATACCGAAAGGCACACAACCTCATTGGCCGGTGAAGCAACAGGTTTTACATTGAACACCCAGTTATATATACGTCCCGGTGAGCTAATGGTTAAAATAGATGAAAAGCAGCCTAATGTCAGTTCACGGTTTAAAGCAAATATTTTTTGGGTGGGAAGTGCTCCACTTATTAAAAACAGATCCTATAAATTAAAATTAGCTGCTGCCAGGACATCATTTAAACTCGTTGAAGTAATAAGTGTATTGGATGCTACTGATCTTAGCACTAATACAAACAAGCAGCAGGTTGATCGTCATGATGTAGCGGAATGTATCCTGGAGACTGTAAAACCGGTCGCATTTGATATTATAGATAAAAATGAACAGACCGGAAGATTTGTAATAGTCGACAATTATGAGATTGCCGGAGGCGGTATAATCCATGAATGTTTAGATAGTGATGAAAGTATCCTGAAAGAACATATCAGGGAGCGGGAGATTATCTGGGAAAAAGGTCTGGTGTCCCCACTTCAAAGAGCGGATATCTACAAGCATAGTTCTAAATTCGTAGTGATCATCGGACCGGAAAAAGTGGGGAAAAGAACTATTGCCAGAGCTCTGGAGCAAAAATTATTTGAGAATAGTTTTAAGGCATATTATCTTGGTGTGACTAATATTGAACACGGATTGTATTCTGATATTATCGATAGAACAGATATTTTTGAAGAAAGGATCAGGCGGCTTGGAGAATTAGCCAGGATCATTACAGATAGCGGTCAAATATTTATTACGACAATTGATGATGCTGATGATTTTGATATTGAGAAATTGAAACTTCTAAATGAACCAAATGAAATATTGGTAATCAATGTCGGTGACAGCAACCTAAATAAATTTCCGGTAAACTTAGCTCTTGGCGCATATGAAAAATCCGGGATGGCTGTAGAAAAAATATTCCAATTACTCAGGGAGAAAGAAATAATTTTAGAATATTACTTATGATTTATTTTAATAATGATAAAACTTCTTAGCAGAGATCTTCAGTATTCCCTGGCAGAGAGAGAAACTTTTATTCTTAATCTCAAAAAAATGCCGGAAAAATATGTTTTACTGCAGACTTGTAATCGAGTCGAATTATATATGGGCGAAGGAGATGTTGGCCAGGAGATCTCAAATCATCTTTTTAGAGTGGTTTCCGGTCTCGAATCAGCTTTGATAGGTGAAACAGCTATTCAGGGGCAAGTAAAGCAAGCATATCTTACATCTGTAAAAGAAAATAAAATTTCCGGAGGATTACACCGGCTTTTTCAAAGCGCTCTGCATGTAGGTAAAAAAGTACGGACTAAGACTAAAATTTCCCATGGAGCTATGTCACATAGCCAGGCAGTCATCGAGATAATCAAGCAAGACCAGATTAAACTTTCCAAAGCCAGGATACTGATACTTGGAGTCGGTAATGTCAATATTGAGGTCATTGAGCATCTTGTAAAAAAGGGAAACCAGACTATATTTATGGCTAACCGGACTTATGATAAAATACTGGCACTGAGTAAAATATTTAATTGCCAGGCTATGAGATTAGAAAAAATATATGAAAAAACCGGGTTTGTAGATATTATAATCACTGCAACCACTGCTCCTCATACTATTCTTAAAAAGGATAAATTTAAGAGGTCTCAAAAAGTAATAATTTTTGACCTCGCAGTTCCCAGAGATGTAGATCCTGAAATTGGAGAGTACAAAGATGTTACGCTTTTCAATATTGAGGATATTGAAAGAAGGATAAATATGAATAAAAATGAGAGACATAAGGAAATGGAAATTGCAGAAAGGATCATTGAAGACGAGATAAATATATATTATGGCTAGAAAGAAAATAAAAAGGAGC
>JAZFRP010000218.1:0-2646 GCA_036445715.1 Candidatus Humimicrobiaceae bacterium
TATGACTACCAGTCTCCCGGCAATCATGTAGTATCCGTGTACTTGCTTGTGGATGGTCTAAGGACTTCAAGGAAAAGTTACCTTACCAGGTTAAATTCCATGGTAAAAGAAAAAAAGACCGGCCTGGATAAAAGTACCGACCTTGACAGGAGTCAAAAAAAGAAGATCACTTCTGCTCTTGAAAAAGCAAAAGTATATTTAAGTGAAAAATTTAAGGCGGACTCAACAAGGACCATTATTGTATTTGCTTCAACAGATGGTTTTTGGAAGGAAATAAGAGTGCCATTCATCTTGCGTTCAAGAATTGTAATAGATCCCAAGCCATATATACAAAATCTGAGGGCATATCTCAGGAATTATAAAAGTTATGGGATCCTTTTAATAGATCGTGAAAAAGCTCAGATATACTCAGCATATCTGAATGAGATCAGGGAATACCTTGCTGCATTTATTAGTGATGTACCATCCAGGGTGAACTATAGGAGCCAGGCGGTTTTACGTGAAAAAAAGATACTCAGCAGGCATGAAGAAAAACTTCATCATTTCTTTAAGACGATCAATGATAGGACCCTGGAACTATTCAGGGAAAGAAAATTCGATTACCTTATCCTTGCCGGAAGAAATAAAATAGTATCAGGGTTTAATAATTATCTTCACAGCTATCTTCAGTCAAAATATATCGGCAAGATAGATGCAGGACCTGATTCCGGTATTAAATCAATAAAAAGTAAAGCCATGGAAGTAATAGATGTATTTGAGTTAAATAGTAAGAATAAATTAATAGACGATCTCATAGATGAATATAATCCGAATAGGCTTGGAGTACTCGGGATAGATGCTGTCATCAAGGCGCTTATCAGGGACCAGATAAGGATACTTGTCTATGACAGGAATTTTTCCCACAGCGGGTATGTATGCAGAAATTGTAATTATCTTTCAGCAAATCCTGTAGAAAGCTGTCCGTACTGTGGGGGAGAGCTGATATTTTATAATGAGATAGTAGATGAGATCATTGAGAATGCGCTGGATCAGGGATGCGAGATCGTAGATCTGGAAGGAAATGAACGTTTTAAAAAAGCAGGCAGCATGGGAGCGGTGTTAAGATATATATATGAGAGATAGGAACCCCGGTCCGGTTCCCTGATAGACTCCTTAGATTATTTCTTTTTCTTTAGTTTAGTGAGCTCATTGGTAAACTGCCTGACACTATTGAATTGTTTATAAACTGAAGCAAACCTTATATACGCGACTTTATCCAGGTCCCTCAGTCTCTTAAGTACAAGGTTACCAAGATCTTTCGAATGTATCTCACTTCCGGGAAGATTGTGTATCTCGTTTTCAATATCATCGACAAGCAGGTCAAGAGTCTCAGCGCTAATATTCCTTTTTATGCATGCCCTTATCAAGCCGCTCATAAGCTTATTTCTGTCAAAAGGTTCTCTCGTACTGTCTTTTTTAATAATAGCAATAGGCTTGATGTCTATTCTCTCATAAGTTGTAAACCTCTTCATGCATTTTTCACATTCCCTTCTCCTCCTTACAGAATCGTTCGAATCAGTAAGTCTTGAATCTACTACTCTTGTATCAGGATTTGTACAATAGGGACATTTCACGATTATCCTTTTCCTTTATCTTCTTCTCTAATTTTTCTAAACTCCTCTAAAAAAAGGCTTAAAAAGCTTTTTAACAGCAGGATGTATATCTCTCCGTCTCTCAGTAAAATATGAAATCAATAAATTCAAACATTTTAATAGATAGAGTAGCATTATAAAAAGGACGAAGATAAGCCAGAAATAACTTCCTTCCCAAACCCACATGAAAAATGAAAAAATAAAAAAACCGGTAGTTGTAGCAAGATATGAATCTTTGGTCAAAACCATCAGCATGGGTATTAATAGCAAGTAAAATATGAGGATGGACCAGGGAGACAAATAAAGTAAGCCTCCAAGAAATGTAGCAACTCCTTTACCACCTTTAAACCCAATGTAGATCATCCAATTATGCCCAACAACTGCAGCGGCAACGGCCCAGAGTGGGAGATAAGGATGTCCGCCTGAAAACCTGGTAGCGAGAAATGCAACTAAAAATCCTTTGCCTATATCAGTTATTACGACCAGTACGCCGGCTATCTTTCCAATATTGGTGAATGCATTCATCCCGCCGACATTTCCGGTACCGGTTTTATAGATATTGATCCCTTTTATCTTTCCGGCAATATAAGCTGAAGGGAGTGCCCCAATTAAATATGAAGTCAGGAGTATGATCGCTGTATTGAAATAAAAGTTTTCTATTATCATAAATAAAGAGCCTAAAATCAATTTCTATATTTTATGTTTTGAATTGTCCTATGATTATAGCATAAAGGAAATGCATAAAAAAATGAGAACAGCAGTACGAACAAACGGTCTCCAACCGGAAGATTATAAATAGCAGGACATCATAATAATCATCTTTTTAATATCAAAAACATGATCCCGTTTAGGATAAACATAATATTAAGTAGTCCTAAATATATTAAGAGATATTTAATTATCAAAACAAGATTATAGATACTGAATGAGTTTATCGTCTGATTAAATCCGGTGGATACATTCCCAAGCTCTATGGATATATTTTCAAGGTCTTGCCCTATTCTTTCCAGGTCAG
>JAZFRP010000219.1:0-2488 GCA_036445715.1 Candidatus Humimicrobiaceae bacterium
AGGGTAGTTTTTGGAGCTAGCATGGACCCGATTCTCAGACAGGCTCCAGGGGTTTATTTTGAACCCGTCACTATTATATTAGTTTTTTTGACTCACATGTATTTATAGATATGATAAACGACAAAAAATTTAAGACAAATAAAATAATTCCTTTAACTAAGAAAACCAGGGTCACTGTCAAAAAAGATCTTGAAAAGTATCGGGAACTGGCAAAGGAATTCGGTGCTGCTGATAGTAAAATATTACCAGCGGGCTGGGTCCGTTTTGATGATAGAGTAAGGCTGAAATGCAGGGTACCCAGGTGCCATCTTTACGGAAGCTCCCCAAACTGTCCTCCGCATACTCCGGATATTGATACAATGAAAAGGACAATGAAAAAATTCCGGTGGGCAATTCTGGTAAAGCATGAGTTAACTGAACTTGATGATTTTCTGGATCAGAAAAAATGGTTGAAAGGCCATGAAAAACATCAGAGAAAGATACATGATATTGTCTGCGCCATAGAATCAATTGCTTTTAATGATGGATACTATCTTTCAGCCGGGTTCTCGGCTGGAGGTTGCAAGACTGCCCTGTGCTCAGGCCGGGTATGCCAGTTTCTGGATAGTGGAAGGTGCCGTTTTCCCCATAAATCCAGGCCATCCATGGAAGGAGTTGGAATCGATGCATTCGACCTTATAGCGAGAGTGGGCTGGGATGTCTATCCTATCGCTTCAAAATACGCTGATATTGATTCTATAAAGTGTGCGATATCTGTTGGTATAATATTCATAAACTAGATCATTTAAAGATCTCCGGATGAAAGGACGGCAGTAAAATGGCAGACATATTATCTGAGCTTGATAAATATATTCCTGAAGACAATCCAAGAAAATGGGCCAAACTATCAAGCGATATTGATTTCAGGAGACTGGAACTGACACTGCTAAAGGAAATACTGATCGAATTGAGACAGATCAATGCAAAATAATTAATACTTAATGCTTGATAATAAGATATTAGAACATTTAACCTCCCAAAGAGGGAATCGCCTTATTATTGGCCCTCCCGGGTCAGGTAAGACTTATACGCTGTTGGCGATAGTAAAACATCTTCTGGATAAAAAAGACATAGATCCTTCCCGGATAATAATATTTACATTTAATCGAAGATGGTCAAAGATCTTAAGGGAAGAGACAGTCAGGCTCATAAACAGGAGCACCTGGGAGCTTCCTATTGGAACTTTTTTTTCATTCTGTAATGACTTTCTTGAATGGAAGGATTTAAGGGAAATAAGAAATGGGAACACCGGGAATATATCAAAAAGATATACTGCCGGGCAGCTGGAAGATGCAGAAAATGAATTCAATGAGGGTGGCAGCGATATTGTTAATTCTGCAACTCAATGGAATCTGCTAAAAGAGGTCATCTCAGGGATCGGCATTGATGATTATCCATATTCCTACAGGTACTTTAATTCAACAGGATATGTTGCGAACAGCTTTCTCCAGGAAGTGTTTGATTTTATTCTAAGAGCTCAGGAGAATCTTCTTGAACCTGAAGAAATGCTCAGGAAGTTTACTCCGCATAATAATCCGGTTCTTTCAGAACTTTCAGGTATCTATTCCCGTTATATCGATATACTGGAGGAGCAAGGAAAAAGGAATTACGGGAGCCTATTGCAGGAGACTGCAGCAGCCCTAAAAGGGGATACTTTAATAAGGAAGGAATGGAAAGAAAAATATGATTATATTTTAGTAGATGAACTCCAGGAGACCAATAAGGCCCAGATAGAGATCATAAAAAACATATCCAGGAATAATTGTATTTTTTTCGGGAATGATGATGAAGCAGTCTATAATTTCAGGGGAGGGATATCTGATAATTTTTTACAGGTCTACAGGGATCTCAAAGTCACCGGAAGAATTCATTTTTTAGAAAAAAATTATAGGAGTGCTGCAAATATTGTCGAATTGTCTAATAATTTCATAGGGTCCGGCATTGAGAGAATATCAAAAAAGAATATTGGATTATCTTCAGGAGGCGAGGTTCAGGTAAAAGATTTTAATTCGATCCTTGAAGAGACTGAGTATATTGCCGGAAGGATAAAAGCACTTGAAGAAGATGAAAAAATGAACCTGGAAGATATTGCTATTATAATAAAAGGTTTAGGCTACGAGACCCATCTTATCGAAAATGCACTCAGGCAAAAGGGTATTGCATTTATGAGGAGAAGCTCCAGGAGCATGCTGGACAATCACTATGTACTATATATTATCAATTATCTGAGACTTGCCATTTCCATTAATGACCTGATCAAGGGAAATGGGACCATAGGAGGTCAAGCAGCAAATGATAAAAAGGGAAGTGGGATCTACGGGAGCTCCTATAATACAGACAGTCTTCTGGAAAACTATCTTCTTTCTGAGATTACCGGCCTGGATCCTTTATTTTATATAAACCTGAGATCGGATTATCTCAAATATCATGAACAAAAAGTACAGGATAC
>JAZFRP010000220.1:0-4440 GCA_036445715.1 Candidatus Humimicrobiaceae bacterium
CCGGGCCTTAAGGTAGTGGTGCCTTCTACACCCTATGATGCAAAAGGACTGCTTGCCACTGCAATCCGTGATGATAATCCTGTCATATTTTTCGAGCATAAAAAACTGTATTACACAGAAGGCGAAGTTCCTGAGGAAAAATATTATATACCATTTGGTAAAGCAGACATAAAAAGGAAAGGCAAAGACTTAACCATTGTCTCTTATTCTTTTATGCTTAAAAAATCCCTTGAAGCTGCAGAGATCCTGTCAAAGGATGGTATCGAAGCTGAAATTGTTGATCTCAGGACGACATCACCCTTGGACAGGGAAACTATTTTAAATTCACTGGAGAAAACCAACCATTTACTTATAGTACAGGAGGCATGGGCAAATTGTTCCGTTTCCTCTGAAATAGCGGCACTTGCAGCAATGGAGGGAATAGAATACCTTGATGCACCTGTCAGAAGGATTACCGCAAAAGAAGCTCCAATTCCATTTTCACCGGTTCTGGAAAATTATATTTTGCCTCAGGTCGAAGATATAGTGAAAGAATCAAAAGCATTATTAAAATAAATTCTGGAGACGGATAAATGTTACTAAAGGACAAAATAGCAATAGTAACCGGTGGAGCCAGGGGAATAGGAAGGGCCATCTGCCACGAATACTCTAAGGAAGGCGCTGATATAATTTTAGGGGATATAGATATAGATAAAGCAAAAAAAACTTCCAAAGAATTAGAAGACTTATTTAACAGAAAATGTATTGCAGTTAAACTGGATATATCAAATAGAAAAAACGTAGAAGAAGTTATAGGGGAAACGATTAATATCTTTGGGAAAATTGATATTCTGGTAAACAATGCCGCTATATTCTTTGAAGAATATATAGTAGATATGAAAGAAGAGCAGTGGGACAGGCTCATGGACATTAACCTGAAAGGTACATATCTTTGCTCCCAGGCGGTTGGCAGGCATATGATAAAACAAAAAGGCGGGAAGATAATCACTATATCTTCATGTACAGCAAAAAAACCTACATTGAAGGAAGCAGCGTATTCTGCCTCCAAAGCAGGCGTTATAGGTTTTAACCGGGTCATGGCCGCAGAGTTTGGTCCCTATGGTATAAACTGCAATGCAATTCTGCCTGGAGCTACCGATACCGAGATGATAAGAAAAACATTTCTGACAAGCCCCGAAATTGAAAATGAATGGATTGAAAAAACAGCACTAAAAAGATTAGGGAAACCTGTAGATGTAGCCAGGGTCGCACTTTTTTTAGCATCCGGTTTATCTGATCATATTACCGGAGAAGGTATAGTTGTATCTGCCGGTGAGATGATGAGCCAGTAAAGTCCGGTTTTCACTGATCGTCTAAGCACCATTTAGAATTTTATGGGTAATTGTAGACCAGGGTTTCTTGTTTTTGGATTCTGGACATTTGTCTTAAGATTTACAGGACTTTCAGTTATAATTAGTCACAGTTCGCTTATAGGGAGTTTTACCTTAGCGCAGGCAAATCAGAAGACTGGCTTTCAATCCGGAGTTGACCCGCCTGGTAGCCTCGCATTAGCTGCAGATCAGTACTTCAAACAGACTTACCTGAAAAGTAGATCTTAAGCTTCATAGGCGGAAATAGATAGAATTTTAGTTAGAAAGGTACAGGTTAAGCTATGGCAATAAAGAAAAAAATGGAATCGGTCTTAAAGCGTTTTCCGCCGCTATTCCGGCTTGGTTCACGGATGTATCATGCCATGAACCCGGGATTTAAATCACTTAGTCCGGGGGCGCCGGGTGCAATTGAGAAAGCTTTCGAGCTGGCAAAGGAACTCCATACGGATGAACTGATCGGCGACTACTATGAATTTGGACTATATAAGGGTTACACATTTTTTGCAGCCTATCGAGCTGCGCAGAAGCTGGGGCTTACTGAAACTAACTTCTACGGCTTTGATTCATTCCAGGGACTTCCACCGGTAGAGGATGTAGACACGACAGGAGGGCGGTTCTTCGAAGGACAGTTTACCTATAATCGCCAGAAAGTAGAGAAAAATCTACGTCAGCACGGAATGGACTTCAAAAAAGTACGACTTATTGAAGGATTTTACGATGATACATTAAACGAAGAACTAAAGAAAGATCTGGCAGCCAAACATGCAGGTATTGTTATGCTGGATTGCGATCTATATTCGTCAACCCGTACTGCACTGGATTGGTTAGAAGGATTGATTACAGATAAGACCATAGTTGTATTTGATGACTGGTACTCATTTACTGAGGGTGAAGAACTGGGGCAGCAACGAGCATTAAAAGAGTTTCAGCAGCGAAACAAACACCTGATTTTTGAGTCAGGTATAGAGTATGAGCGAAGCGGAAAGATGTTTATCGTACATTTAAAAGAAAAGTAGTTTAGTAAACTTCATGAGATCAGTAAGAATAGAAAGGAAACATTCTTGTGAATAATGAAAAAATTCACGGAGACGTAACAGATGAAAATATTACTAATTTTTCAAAATACAGGTCCCTATATCTTGGCAATATAAGCTTCTTCAAAATCTTAAAATTTGAGATAGTAACGACCCTTTTTTGTAATACACCCGGGGCATTGGGTTTTTTGCTTAGAAAAATATTTTACAGGGGTATGTTTAGAAAAGTTGGGAAAAATGTAATTTTCGGAAGAGGCATAACTATAAGGCACCCTGCAAAAATTGTAATAGGGAATAATGTTATTATTGAGGATAATTGCGTACTTGATGCAAAAGGAAATGATAATAAAGGAATTCAAATAGGAGATAATGTAATAGTAAGCAGGAATGTTGTTCTAAGTTGTAAGAATGGTTCCATAAGAATTGGAAATAATACTGTTATAGGGATAAATGCCACCATACATGCAGTAGGAAAAAGTAAGGTGGAGATCGGAAATGACGTGCTTATTTCAGCTTATGTCTATCTTATAGGAGGAGGGACCTATCACTTCGATGATCCTGATAAAGTGATCAGGGAACAGGGCCTTGACTTAAAAGGTGGAATAATATTGGAAGATAATGTCTGGCTCGGTGCCGCTGTTAATGTTGTAGATGGAGTAAAGATCAGTAGTGGAAGTATTGTAGGAGCATGTTCCCTAGTTGCCAAAAATATTGAAAGTGAAAACTCGATAGCAATAGGTGTGCCCGCCAGGGTTATCAAAAAAAGAGTTTAGCGCACCTTCCCAGCAGGAACTCGCCAATATGGTCGGTGTGACCTGCCTGACGATACATTCCTAATGCTGTTTGGAGACTTTGCACTTTTAAGTGATATTTCCAAAGAATATGTTTTTGGTCTGCCCGGAGAGTTTAATATCCTGTTTTTCAATCAAAGACAGATGGGATAAGTAATATTTCTCATATTAACTTTATTCTGTTTTTATAGTATTGTATGTGGATAATGAACATCAGACAGGAAATAAAAAGATCTGCAAAGAAACAAATAGACGGCCATCACAGGTCTCTAAGAAATTCATTTAAGTTCGCTGGAAGGGGCATCACAAGGGTGTTCCTGTGTGAGAGGAGTTTCCGGCTGCAGCTCCTTTGCTTTATCCTGACTGTAATCGCTGGTTTTATATTTAGAATAACAGGCACCGAATGGATCTTCATAGTCCTTGCAGGCAGTCTTGTGCTTGTTACCGAGATGATAAATACAGCTCTTGAGTATGCAGTGGATCTGGTAACTGAAGAATACAAGATACTTGCTGAACATATAAAAAATATTTCTGCAGGAGCAGTACTTGTTTCCTCACTACTGGCAGTTGTTGTAGGGTTGATAATATTTATTCCGTATTTGCTGGAATTTCTTTAGAGATCATAATAAAATTTCCGATATGCAGGTGGCTTCTCTATCCCGGATAGAATTTTTTCATTAACTACCTTTTAAATAATTACCTTTATCAGTATTAGGCAAGAATTATAGTGAAATTAATGTATATTTATATATAATATACCAGTGATTGTTTTAAGTATTAGAATGGGAGAGAAAAAATGGCTGATCCAAGGCATTATGCAATAGCAGTTATAGGGGGAGACGGAACCGGCCCTGAAGTTGTAGAAGAAGGCAAAAAGGTACTGGAAGCTGCCGGAAAGAAATTCGGGATAAATTTTTCATTTACTGATCTTGATTTTGGTGGCGAGAGGTATAAAAAGACCGGAGAGACTATCTCTGAACAGGAGATAGAAGACCTAAAAAAATTCCGTGCTATCTACCTGGGAGCAATAGGCCATCCGGATGTTGCCCCGGGTATCCTTGAGCTGGGTATATTGCTGAAATTGAGGTTTACGCTGGATCAGTATATTAACTTAAGACCGGTAAAGCTTTATCCGGGAATAGACTGTCCCTTAAAGGATAAAGGGCCAGAGGATATAGATTTTATAGTTGTAAGGGAAAATACGGGTGGATTGTATACGGGACATGGAGGAGTGACCAGAAAAGG
>JAZFRP010000221.1:0-4426 GCA_036445715.1 Candidatus Humimicrobiaceae bacterium
TTGTCTCAAGATCTTTGGGAAAAAACGATACAAAAAAGGCTGTAAATGTTGTTGGAAATGGGATCATACTGATTATTTTCCTCAATTTGATATTTATTGTTCTGGGCTATTTATTTATGGACAAGCTCCTGACATTTTTTGGAGCTTCACCTGATATCTTGCCGCTCACAAAAGAATACATGCTAATTATTTTTCCTGGTTTTATACTCCTTTCACTTGTGATCGCTACTAATGATTTTGTAAGGGCTGAAGGAAAACCAAGAGCATCTATGTATTTTATTGCTGCGGGATCAATTTTAAACATCATACTTGACCCCATCTTTATTTTTGGCCTGAACATGGGCATAAGGGGGGCTGCAATTGCCTCTATTATAAGCCAGGTATTAAGCATGGCACTCATAATCTGGTACTATATGTCCGGCAAAAGTATTTACAAGTTCAGTCTCCAGATGTTTAAGATAAACTTCAGGAACATGAAGGAAATACTTATTATAGGAATCCCGAATTTCTTTATGATGACGATCGCAAGTGCAGTGGTGCTTATCTTTAACAGGGCATTGAGGTTTTATGGAAATGATATGCATATAGCCATTCTTGGTATTGCATACAGGATGATAGGATTAATACAGCTTCCGATAATAGGGATATCGCAAAGTTTTGCTACCATATCAAGTTTTAATTATGGGGCAAAACTATATCACCGTGTAAAAAAAGTGCTGGGTATAACAATACTCTGGACCACAGTTATATCACTTGCCGGCTTTGTACTAATGATGATCTTTCCCAGGTATTTACTGACAGCCTTCAGCAGTGATCCTGTCCTTATAAGTACAGGGATAGCACCGCTCAGGATCTTGGTAATATTTTTCCCATTGATGGGACTTCATATGGTCAGCGGAAGTTTCTTCCAATCCCTTGGAAAAGCACTCCAGGCAATACTTATTATACTGACCAAGCAGTTTTTATTCCTGATCCCTGCTATTTATATTCTCCCTAAGTTTTTTGGTTTACTTGGGGTCTGGCTCGCTATGCCAGTTGCAGATCTCCTATCACTCTCAATTGCTGGTATTTTTGTATTGTTTGAGATCAGGATATTCAACAGGGAAACTGCCTCTATAAAAACTTAGTTTTTGTGGTTCATTTTTAGGATCTGATTTAGCTAAAATAAAATCCCCATTTAATAGTATTCCTTTTCAATCAAATATATAATAATGCAAATATATCAAAAAGCCTTTAAACAGAGATGAATTCTATAAAAAACAGTGATCTACTCTATAGGTTTATAACCTGGCTATTCTTCAATGATGTCTTAAGAAACCGATTAATCAAAATATTGAAAAAGATTGTGACTTCAACTCTTAAAGCAGAGAAGGAAAATAGGTTTTCAAACCAAACCCCCAGGATAAGGCAAGAAAAGAGCATGATGGTGGATTCAGTACTCCATTCAATTGAAAATTCAATTAAAAAAGGGACTTTGAAAAAAAATGTGGCGAAGTCGGTGCTAAAGCTCTGGGGAAGTTCATTGACCAGGCCAAGACAGGATGAACCTGAGGTAAAAGAGTTTTATGATAAAAATGGTTTCTATCCTCCATGGCTTTTGGTTATAAGCCCTGGACATTTTTGTAATCTAAAATGCAGGGATTGCTATGCAAGTTCAGATACCGGGGATTCCAAGCTTGATTGGGACATACTTAATAAACTAATAAAAGATGCAAAGAAGAAATGGGGTATAAAGCTTGTGGTCTTCTCTGGAGGAGAACCTTTTGCCTACCGCTCTAAGAATAAAGGTATAGTGGATATAGTTAAGGAAAATCCTGATTGTTTGTTTCTGTCATTTACCAATGGGACCCTCATAGATGATAATATGATATCGGAGCTGGCAGAATGTAAAAACCTCACCCCGGCATTCTCAGTAGAAGGGTTTCAGGAAGTAACTGATAAAAGGAGAGGTAAAGGGATCTTTAATAAAATAATTACATCCATGCAATCCATGAGGGAGGCTGGGCTGCCCTTTGGCATATCGGTTACAGTAAATAAAAATAATTGCATGGAAGTGCTTGAAGATAAGTTTTCGGATTTCTTTTTTAATCAGCAAGATGCTTTTTACTGTTTCTATTTCCAGTACCTGCCTATTGGCAGGAATGCTGACTTCGACCTGATGCCTGATGCATCACAGCGTGCAAGTTTTTACAATAAGATATGGTCACAAATAGAGAAAAATAAATATTTCCTTATTGATTTCTGGAATCATGGAACATTGGTGAATGGTTGTATAGCGGCTGGAAGAGAAGGCGGCTATTTCTATGTAGACTGGAATGGTAAAGTCATGCCATGTGTCTTTGCACCTTATGGTACAGGAAATATATATGACATTTACCGTGACAATAAGATGACCCTTAACGATATCTGGAACCTCCCTTTTTATAGTGCTATACGTAAATGGCAGAGGGATTTCGGTTTCGGGGAAAAGAGAGCTATAAGAAAGGGAAACCTTCTCAGACCATGTCCCTACAGGGATCATCATAAGCAATTCCTGGATTGGGTAAAAGAATATGATATAGAACCAGAGGACTTTTCTGCAAGAGAGCTACTTGCCAAAACAGATATAGGTAAAAAAATGAAAAAATATGATGAAGAACTAGCAGGATTATTCGATCCAATATGGGAGAAGGATTATCTTGAATAAGAAAGAAAGGATACTGGCTGCAGTTAATTTTAAAGAAGTAGACAGGATCCCTACAACTTTCAGGAGCATTGGTGTTTTTGCAGTGTCTTTGATGAAGTATTTTAATATTAGTGATCCTGAAGATCTGGCAAAGAATTATAAATCATTCCTTAAGAAAATAGGAGCAGACTTCTGGTCATCGGGTTCAAAGATCAGCAGCTTTGCAAGCTTTATACCTGATTTTAAAGGAAAGTCTCCTACTTCTCCATATATAGATGACGGCAGCCTTTTTCATGCGATCGGTATAAATACAAAAAAAGGAAGGATTGAAAAATATGACTATGATTATCCGGTATTGGGAGTAGATCCTCCATGGGGAAGGGCAGATTCTGCCAGTGACATAAAAGAAGACTTTTTACTTTCAAAACTTGATTTATTTGATTTTAAGTCAATGATAAATAAAAAGAATAAGGATAGAAATTATGAAGAGATAAAGAACAGTAATGATGATTTTATCTGTATCGGTTCTCTAACTAATTTTTTTATGATATGCAGTTATTTGAGGGGAATGGATAATTTTTTTATGGACCTTGCCTTTAATAAAAAACTTGCTGAGAAGATAATAGGTGAAGTCGGTCAGTTTTGCCTTGAATATAATAGGAGGGAACTCCTGGAATTTGGGGAAAAGGCAGAATACTATGGAACCTGGGATGACTTCGCCGGCCAGGACGGCCTGATGATCTCACCGGAAATATTCAAGAAATATTTCCTGCCCTTATACAAGAAGCTTATTGAGAATAATAAAAAATATGATTTGGTTTTTAGCTGGCATTGTTGTGGGAGCATACATGAGATCCTGCCCTATATGATAGATGCCGGCATAGATATCTTTGATGTGGTCCAGACCTCGGCAAAAGATATGGAAATAGAGAATGTTTATAGATTATATGGGAAAGATGTATGCATGCATGGAGGGATAGATGTACAGGATCTATTGATCAGGGGGAGCATAGGTGATATTAAAAATGAGGTTAAAAAAATAAAAGAGCTATGGGGAAACAGGGGAGGAATTATTCTGGCTCCAAGCCATGAAATTTTACCGGATACCCCGATTAAAAATGTTTTAGCCTTATATGAAGAGATCAATGAGAGCTAAATATTTTCAAAGTCTATCTCGAGAAAACGTATTACTTCTTTTAACCATCTCTCCTCGACAAAACTGACATGAGAGGGATGTTTGGAATATATTTCATGGGCTTGCTCATCATTAAATTCCATACTAAACCCAAAATCATAGTCATTCTTTGAGCTTGTCTGCTTAAGTACTTCAAAATTATTGACTCCGGGAATTTGTTTCAGGAGAGATTCACCATCCTGTAAAAACTTTTTTTCTTCCGGAGAATCTTTGTCATGCTTCAAGCAAAATATTACCATATGTTTTATTTTCCCAAACTTCATATAAATGCACCTTTCTTTTATTTATTACTTTTTAAATAATGTCAGAATTACCGGATAGATTAATATTATTTTTTAAAGATCTCCTGCATGGGATTCCAATAATTATCATACCAGCCCTTATAGAAGGTATCATAACAATCCTCAGGCATATCTACCTGCATGAAGTCTAATCTGGTACCTTCTTCAATTCCTTCAAGTTCAATAGTAATTATGGAATAATGACCCTCAGGCCAGCAATCTTCTTCGCCCCGCCAGTTCTGGACTATTATTTTATCAGGGACAATTTCTATATTGGTACCTTCT
>JAZFRP010000222.1:0-7001 GCA_036445715.1 Candidatus Humimicrobiaceae bacterium
GGAAAAGGCAGTGGAGCAAAAAAAGCCAGAGCCGAAAAATAAACAAAATTTTTGATATGCAAAGATAAATAAGGCTGATTTACTGCCTGGGATATTTTCTCAGGCAGTTCTCAGTAAACTGCTATAATATAGCCATTATGCGCATATTAATAATCGAGGATGAAAAAAGATTAGCGGATTCCATAAAAAAAGGTCTCAAACAGGAATCCTATGCAGTCGATGTCTCCTATGATGGAAATGATGGTTTTGGGATGGCAGTCATCCAGGATTATGACCTTATCCTCCTTGACCTTATGTTGCCCGGAATGGATGGTATGGAGATATGCAGAAAACTACGGAATGAAGAAAATATCAAGTCTTCAATACTCATGCTTACTGCAAGGGGACAGATAAAGGACAGGGTAGAAGGGCTTAATTGTGGTGCTGACGACTATCTTACAAAACCTTTCGCTTTTGAAGAACTCCTGGCCCGGATAAAAGCACTTTCAAGAAGGCCAAAGGATTCACTCGGAACTATACTCGTTATTGATGACCTTACCCTTGATACCATAAGTTATAAGGTCAAAAGGGCTGACAGGCCTATAATACTTTCAAGGACAGAATATGCACTCCTGGAATTTCTACTAAAAAATAAGGGGAAGGTACTTTCCAAAAATCAGATAATCGAAAATGTATGGGACTATGATGCGGATGTATTACCCAATACAGTGGAAGTATATATAAGGTATCTCCGAAATAAGATCGAAAAACCATTTAAAGATAGTAATCCTCTAATAGGAACTATCAGGGGATTCGGTTACCGGATAGGGGAGGAGAAGTAATGTTTAGGTCTGCCCGCATAAAAATAACTGCATGGTATCTGCTTGCAATCCTCGTGATCAGCTTTATTTTTAGTATTGCAATATACAGGACAGTATCCACAGATCTTAATGCCCGTTATGTAAATATAGAATCTTATATAAAGAGCAATATCAAAGGAATGGAGAAAGTCCCCCCCGTGCTACAGAGAATGCTTCAAAATGATCTCCGTACTGCCAAGCAAAGAGTGGTCATAATGCTGCTTTTTGCAAATGGGGCCATAATAATAATCTCTGCACTCGTAGGATATTTCCTGGCAGGAAGGACGCTCCGGCCGATCGAGGTGATGGTGGAGGAGCAAAACAGATTTATTTCAGATGCTTCCCATGAACTGAGAACCCCACTTGCGGCACTTAAGACATCTACTGAAGTGGCACTGAGGGAAAAAAAGATATCAGGGGCCGATGCAAGAAATATACTTGAGGAGAACCTTGAAGATATTGGTAGTCTGGAACTGCTCTCAGAACGCCTTCTTCACCTGTCACAATACCAGAAAGGTGAAAGAGTGCTTGCTTTTGAGAGAATAGATCTCGGTAAGACCATAAATACTTCCTATAAAAAGATACTTCCCCTCGCCAGGAAGAAAAATATAATGATCGATATTGATGTAAGGGAGAATTATATAGAAGCTGACCGTGTAAGCATTGAAGAGATAATACTGATACTTCTGGATAATGCAGTAAAATATACATCTGATGGCGGGAAAGTATCAATCAGTTCCCGGGTTGATGGAAGGAATGCAATCATAAAGGTCATTGATTCTGGTCCGGGGATCGGTCCCAAAGATATTCCGCGTATATTTGATAGATTTTACCGTGCTGACCATTCCCGTTCAAAGGTCAAAGTATCCGGATTCGGCCTGGGTCTCCCAATAGTAAAAAGAGTGGTCGAGCTCCATCATGGTTCGGTCAGTGTATCCAGCAAGATAGGCAGCGGTTCTACTTTCATTGTAAGACTGCCTGCTGCATGATAGGAAAAATCATATAATATCTATTTTAACAAATTCAGTTTTTGATGTTTAAAAAATCACCCTATATTTACCCTTTCTTAATCTATAATGATCCCTCAAATATTTGCCCTTTATTTTCTTTATATCAAATAGGTCTAAGTTTCTAAGCTTCTTCTCAGTTTGATGATGTATAAATTTACTCAGGATTACCGGTATTCGATCTTAATATTAAATAAGGAGGAAGAAATGAAAACAAAAACTATAAAAATAGCATTGATACTTATAACAAGTCTAGCCCTGCTGTCAGTAGGAGGGGTTGCATGTATTGGTGAAATAAATGCACAGGCTGATGAGGGAACTGAAAGCGGGTATCCATTGCTTGTAGAAAAGTTTGCTGAAAGATTTGATCTGGACCCGGATGAGATCCATGATTTTTTTAATAAGTTAAAAGAGGAAAGGGTAGCTGATGCAGAAGATCGGTTTGAAGAAAAACTGGATGAACTGGTTGAGGACGAAAAGATAACCGAGGACCAGAAAGAAGCAATTCTTGATAAAAAAGAAGAACTTAGAACTTTTAGGGAAGAACTGGGAGATATGACAATATCAGAAGCCAGGGAAGCAATGAAAGATATACATGAAGAGCTTAAGGATTGGGTGGAGGAAAATGATATTTCTCTAAAGGATTTTTTCCCAAAGGATAAAGCTCATTCATTTGGACTTAGGGGATTTATGAACCACAGATCATTTTTTAAAAAATAAAATGATGGAGAAAGATCATTAGCATCTTAATAATATGCGGATCTATAGATGTTAAGTGATCTGAATTATCAATAAACACCAGAGCGCCACTGATCCGCAGATCACCTCCCATAAGAAACCACCCTCTCAGCCAGGGGGTGGTTTCTTCTTGGTAAAATGCCAGAATTTATATAAAATTATAAGATTGATATTCAGATCCAGTTAAAAAGTACTAAAAATCAAATGAGTGAAAAAAGTATAATTGAAAAAAGCAGTAAACCCCAGACTTTTGAAACCCTCATACAAGACCTTAAGAATATCGGAGTCCGGGAAGGGATGGTACTATTGGTCCATTCTTCCCTCAGTTCCATAGGTTGGATAAGCGGGGGTGCAGTTACAGCGGTTCTTGCCCTGGAGAAAGTGCTGGGTAAGGAGGGGACCCTTGTAATGCCGTCCCATTCGGGCGATCTATCAGATCCTGCAAAATGGGAGAATCCTCCGGTACCGACCGACTGGCATGAGGAAATTAGAAAAACCATGCCTGTATTTGATGCCGGTCTTACACCTACCAGGGGAGTAGGGATTATCCCGGAAGTGTTCAGGAAGCAGAAAGGCGTGCTCCGGAGTGATCATCCGCAGGTATCTTTTACTGCATTTGGAAAATATGCTGAATATATCACTGACGGACACAGCCTGGAATATGCTTTTGGAGAAGAGTCACCCCTCGCAAAGATATATAAGCTTAATGGCCATGTCCTTCTCTTAGGTGTCGGACAAATCAACAATACTTCACTTCATCTTGCAGAATACAGGGCGGATTATCCATCCAAATCTGAAGAGACCGCGGGTCTTCCATTAATGGTTTCGGGCAGAAGGGAATGGGTAGATATAAAAGATATAAAATCCGATACTGATGATTTCGAAGATATCGGTTCTGCATTTGCTGGATCTAATAAAGGATCCATTGTTCAATCCGGGATCGGCCAGGCCAGATCATTGTTATTCAGTCAGAGAGATCTGGTGGATTTTGCTGTAGACTGGATGGAGAAAAACCGTAAATAGTCTGGTTAATTCTAATATTTATTCTTCCCACCATTCTCCAATAAAAAATACTTTACTATCATCTATGGAAAATATTGGATCATGACATAAAAAATTATCCGGGAAATAATCAGGAGTGATGTTTTGATTGTCTGCTCCATTTGAACTGATAAGGAATATATCATATATTCCTTCATTTCCCATAGCTGAGACCAGATATAGTATTTTTGAATCATCCTTTGACCAGATGGCCAGTCCCTGGGTGTACCCGGTCCCTGTGATCTGTTTTAGGCCGGTTCCATCAGAATTGATCATAAAAAGATCATAGTTTCCATGTTCAGTATTATCATCCACTAATCTTTCAAACAGGATCTTCTTTCCATCATGGCTCAGCCTGGGGTCATAATCCCCAAAGGGAAGTACGGCATCTCCCCATTCTCCTGCCCTGGGAGGATCTGTAAGTCTTATGGGTTCAGTCCCATCTTCATTAATAATCCAGATATAGCTCTGCGAAGTAAACACAATTTTATCGTCCCTCCAGTCAATATCTGCATCGTGGCTGCCTGAGTCATAGACTATTTCGATATTATGTCCCCGATCATCCATTATATAAATATCCAGATCTTGATCGCGGAAGGATAAAAATAAGATCATAGATCCATCAGGGGACCACCGGGGATAGACATCCCAGTAATTATTCTCTGTAAGTCTACTAAATCCAGTTCCGTCTATATTTAAAGTACAGACTTCATAGCTATCATTTTCCACTCCATTAATTTTTTTTGAGAATACAAATTTATTTCCCTCAGGGTTTATATGGAGGAAAGATATCTCTTCAGGACCACTATATATTAAACTGGTATTCTGATCTTCAAGATCCAGGGAATAGATTCCCCATCTCTGTTCCTGCGGGACCTCACTTCCAGAATTATTTTCTAAAGATTCAGATGCACTTTCTTTAGGAGAAAAGCATCCTGAAATAAAAATAGCCAGAAAAAGAACTATTAAGTGAACTGTAACCGTAAATGTAATTTGCTTAAATATTTTAGTCATATAATAATAGCGAAAATCCCAAGATATCTAAGGATTTTTATTTTTTTTATAAAACCAAATGCTGTGATAATTACAGATATTAATAAAATTATTCCTATTATTGCTGTAAAAGCCATAAGAATTTATTTTCTACTAAAATATTTTTATATTTATTTTATATCTTATAATGTTTGCAAAAACAAGATATCTTTTACAGAATTTAATTCTTTATCTAAACTTTTAGGATTGAAATTAAGATGAAATTTTAATAATATTAGTCACACTCATATAATACGAATCCATTAACAACAAAATATTAAGAGGGTCAAAGATTATGAAAGATAAGATGAAAGCAGCTGTCTTTGAAAGTGAAGGCAATCTGGTTTTAAAAGAAGTCCCAGTCCCATCAATAGACAGGCATGATGATGTCTTGATCAGGATAGAGTCAGCTAGTATTTGTGGTACAGATCTACATATATTGGAAGTGCCCCCAGGATTTCCAGCACCAAAAGGAATCATTCTTGGACATGAATTAGTTGGAAAAGTTGTGTCATTAGGCACTGGAGTAAATGATTTAAAGATAGGCGATAGAGTTGTAATTAATCCCAATGATTATGATTGTACCTGCAGTTTCTGTAAAGCTAATTTACCTAATCAATGTGAAAACTTATATGCTCTTGGTGTCAAAGTAAATGGGGGCTTTTCTAAATACTGTAAAGTCACCAGTAAGGTATGTTTCAAAATCGATGCTTCAATACCTCCGGACATAGCTGCTTTTGCAGAACCTTTAGCTTGTGTAATAAGTGGAATAGAGAAAATAAAACCACAGGCTGGAGATTCAGCGCTTGTATTAGGAGCAGGTCCAATTGGGATGCTTTTTTTAAAATTATTAAAAATGAGTGGAGTATCGAAAGTAATTGTTTCCCAGAGATCCAAGCCCAGAAGAGATCTTGCGGGGGAAATAGGAGCTGATTTAACAATAGATCCTTCAAATAGTAACCTTGAAAATATTGTGTTGAATGAATGTGATGGAGGGGTAGATATAGTAGTAGATGCTATTGGTACCCAACTGGATACAGCTATTAGAGTAGTTAAAAAAAATGGTAAAATCCTATTAATTGGATTTAATGATATGTCCCGACCTAAAATACCCCAAAGTCAGATCACCCTAAAAGAGATTCAAATTATGGGTACATGGCTGGCAAATGCCACCTTTCCAAAAGCAGTAAAACTTATTGAGTCAGGTAAACTTGAATTAAAAAAACTAATAACCTGCAGTATGCCTCTTGATGATATTCATAAAGGAATAGAAATGATAAAAAAAGGTAAAGCTTTTAAAATTATGATCAATCCTTAGGTGATATATTTAATAAAAAATTTAACCTGATATGTCAACTATGGTAGCCCAAAGGTTCCCATAGCAAGAACTTTTAAGGTCAAAATTAAGATAACAATTTAAGCATAGGTTCCTATTTCAATTTTTTGGGTCTTTAAATTTTACATACCAATGCTGTCCATTGCAGAAAGGCTTATTTTTTGAATGGCCGCATCTGCAAAGTGTGTAGTGCTCCTTCGACTCTGGTTTGGAACCATAAGGATCTTGTAATATAGGTCCACCGACAATATCATATGGCCCATCTTTTGAAACTATTATTCCAGGTTTGCGATCCTGTTCTTTATGGAGGACTCCATCTTTAGTGTAACTTAGTGCTCCTGAAGGGCACTTTTTTATCATTCCGGCAATTTCATCAGCCTTAACAGCATCAGGATCTATCCAAGGTTTTCTTTTAGAATTAAAGACTGAAGGTAAATTGTCAGTACAATGTCCTCTATGAGAGCAGACCCCTTTATTATTATGAATGGTTATGTACCTACCATTATATCTGTCCAACTTATCCTGAACTCTATCCTGCTCTTTGTTATCAGCTAAGCCAATCTTTGAATGAGTTCCATCACAATAAGGTTTATTCTTTGAACCACCACATCTGCACAAATACATCTCCTCCTGAGTTCCCAGGACTTCCTCCTTGGAATTTTTCAAATTTTTAATATTTGTAACTTTATAGGGCCCATGTTTTGTGGGTTTTATAGTAATATCTTTCTTTGTCATTTTATGAACCTTTATTTTTTTAATAAATATCTATTTTAACAAATCATATTCTATTTAGACACTATACTCTAAAAACAAATTAAAATTACAAAAAAATTAATATATCTAATTGATGGATAATAATTTTAGGGGAAGATATTTTTACTCCAGAAACAAATCACAAATATTTTCTAACCTATCTGCCAATTAATGTGTCGCAATGGTAGCCCATCGTTTACTGATTTGGAACCAGATATTGAAAGAGTTAAAGGAATTTAAGAGAATTTTTAGTAG
>JAZFRP010000223.1:0-2414 GCA_036445715.1 Candidatus Humimicrobiaceae bacterium
ACGCTTGTCGTACTGCTGATAGGAGGAAGGCAGGTCATTGCGGGAACACTTACGCTTGGACAGTTTGTCCAGTTTTCTGCATATATAGGTGCCCTCACCTGGCCCCTTATTTCCCTTGGCTGGGTAATAAACCTGATCCAGAGGGGCTCTGTTTCCATGAAGCGGATAAACAATATTTTTAAAATAAAGCCCGGGATCAAAAGTCCGAAAAGACCCGTTTCGCCAAAGCCTTTCAAGGGAGCTGTCAGCTTTTCAGGTGTTTATTTCAAGTTCGGCCTGGAGAAAAATACTAAGAGCCTTATTATGGAAAACTTCAAGGATTTTAAGGATACTTCTTCAACCTCAAAAGACAGCTGGGTACTTAAGGATATTAACTTCGATATAGATGCAGGCATGCAGGTGGGTATTGTCGGGTTCACGGGTTCAGGAAAATCAACACTTGTAGATCTACTTCCCAGGATTAGTGACCCGCAGAAGGGGAAAATATTTATAGATGGAAGAAATATCAAGTCCTACTCTCTTGACCAACTGAGGGGAAGTATAGGATATGTAACCCAGATGCCATTTCTTTTTTCAAAAACTATACGGGAAAATATTTTATTTGGGGCCGAGGGCACTATGGAGGGTTTAAGTGAAGAAGATGTCACAAAAAGAGTAATACGGGCAGCTAACATTTCTCACCTGCACACCGATATCTCTGGATTTCCGGATTCTTATGAGACTTTAATAGGAGAAAGAGGAGTAACGCTCTCAGGCGGCCAGAAACAAAGGCTTGCAATCGCAAGAGCGCTTGTAGCTGATCCGCGGATATTGGTATTGGATGATTCATTTTCAAATGTCGATACTGATACCGAGGAATCTATCCTCAGGGATCTTAAAGCTGAGACTAGCGATATCACAACCATTATAATATCCCACAGGATCTCTACAATAAAGGACTCTGACCTTATTATAGTGCTTGATGAGGGAAAAATAGATTCTACCGGAAAACACGGGGAACTTATGAAAAAATGCTTAATCTATAAGAGACTCTATCAGAGACAGCAGCTGTCTGAAGAGCTTGATGAAGAATTATGATCTGGAGGAAATAAATTGGCCGATGGTTTTTACGAAAAAGAACTTACCGGAAAGTCGTTTGACAGAAAAACGGCTTCCAGGTTATTCAAGTTTATAAAGCCCTATAGGCGTCTACTGGTACTTACTATCTTCCTGCTGCTCATAACTGCGGGACTGCAGGTGATGGGACCTTATCTAATAAAACTGGCTATAGACAATTATATTATTGTAGGCAAGGTTGACGGGCTTCTCAATATAGTGCTTCTTTACGGACTGATACTATTATTCGAATTTATAATCAGGTATTTCCAGGGCTACTATACTGAGTATATGGGGCAAAAGATCATGTATGATATGAGGATGGAAATATTTTCCCATATCCAGAAACTACCTATGTCCTATTTTGACAAAAATCCTGTAGGCAGAGTCATGACCAGGGTCACTACAGATGTCCAGAGCTTAAACGAGATGCTCTCATCGGGCATCGTAACCCTTTTCGGTGATATATTCATGATAGCCGGTATCATGGCAATAATGCTTGCCCTGAACTGGCAACTCTCCCTGGTCACTTTTTCCGTCCTCATACTCCTTGCTATAGCAACCTTTATTTTCAGGGCAAAGGTAAGAGTGTCCTTCCGGATAATCCGTACAAAAATATCAAATATAAATTCATTCCTCCAGGAAGCTATCTCGGGTATAAATACTACAAAGATATTTAACAGGCAGAAAGAAAACAATGATGAGTTTTCTGTATTAAACCGAGATTACTTAACTACTTACCTGAAGACTATTCTATACTATGCAGTATTTTTCCCGGTTGTAATACTTATAAGCACTCTTGCTGTGGCACTTGTGGTATGGTACGGAGGCGGACAGGTCATCAGGAATATCCTGACACTTGGAACACTGGTAGCCTTCATACAATATGTCGAGAAATTCTTCCATCCCATAAGCGACTTGAGTGAGAAATTCGGCATCCTCCAGGAAGCTATTGCAGCATCAGAAAGGATATTTCATCTGCTTGACCTCAAACCTGCTATCACTTCTCCGGCAAACCCGGTAAAAGTTGAAAAGGTAGAAGGCAATATAAAGTTTGAAAAGGTCTGGTTTGAGTATAATAAGGGGAATTATGTCCTTAAAGATATTTCCTTTGACCTGCATTCAGGCCAGAGCGTTGCCTTTGTAGGAGCTACCGGCTCGGGAAAGACTTCAATAATCAACCTTATGAACAGGTTCTATGAAATACAAAAAGGCAAGATACTCCTGGATAATATCAATATAAAGAAATTTGATCTGCAGGATCTCAGGCGTCATATAGGTGTTGTGATGCAGGATGTCTTTTTATTTTCCGGTACGGT
>JAZFRP010000224.1:0-8701 GCA_036445715.1 Candidatus Humimicrobiaceae bacterium
AAGATATTGCTATTATCCCAAAAGTCCTATGAAGCCTGTAAAAGATCTTTTTCTTCTTAACCCTGAATAGTATTAAAAACAATATAGTCAGTGCAAAAAGTGAATAAGTAACTATTCCCAATATTACTACTATATTTCCCATCTTTTGCCTCCCTGACAATAATATAATTAATTCTACTAATAATATAAAGATTTAGCGATAAGGCATTAATAGAATACCGGACTCAATCATACCTTTCCTCGGGACGGTCCCTTCCGGCATAATCTGACCATCCTCTCTGTTCCCAGTATCCCCTATAATCATAATCCACAAATTCGATCTTATTGATCCATTTGGGCCATTTCATCCCATATTTTTCGGGGACAACCATCCTGACCGGAAAACCATGCTCTGCAGAAAGAGTCTGTCCATTCATCTTATATGCAAGAATAACTCCTTCTTCCATGGCTTCATCAATCGTAATACTGGTCGAATATCCATCATCACAGAAAAAAGCCACCTTGATCACGCTACTCTCAACTTCTACCAGATCCAATATATGTTCAAAAGGAACACCGGTCCACACGGCATTACCGATCGAACTTCCACCAGGCGGATTGGATATAGTCTCAAGCGTAGCAAAGATAGATTCCTGGGGCATCGCTAGTATCTGTTCATAATTTAACTCAATAGGCTCCTCCACAAGACCTGTTATCTCCAGCTTCCATTCTTTTGTATCTATCTCAGGTAAATAACCCAAAGAAAGTGTGAAAAAACGCTGTTCAGATATAAAATCTACATCCCTGTCTCTTACATCATCCCAATCAGATACCTGGTTATCAAATGATCCGATAAAATCAAAAAGTACTGGATTTTTAACCCATTTACTTGTAGGTCCATTATTAAATACAATCTTCAATATTCCGTCTCCTGAAGGGACCAGGTACTGCCCATTCTTTTTCCATACTAGATAAGCGTCGTCTCCCAAAAACTCTTCGATACTGAATTGTGCAGCAAAAAGGTCAGTTGCGTAGATCACTACATTTTCAGCTTCTGAAGTGATATTGGTTTCCTCTATAAGGTATTTAAGATTTATACCGGTAAATTCCTCTTCGACTATCACCTCGTCTGTTCTGACACCTTTTGCATTAAATGTAAGTACCTTATCTTGATTCTGAAACAATAGATCAAAGAAATTCCTGGTGAGTTCCTCATTTAAGAGACCTGTAAAAAGCATTTCGTATTCCGGAATAGTTTCTGCGAATTCAAGGTCACTACCTATTGCGCTTATATCTATATCTTCAGGAACAAATAATTCTTTTGGACCACTTCTTTTATCGATCTCGTTTTCGATAATAAAATAAAGAAAAAATCCCAATGCGATCACAAGCGATCCGACCACAAGTGCAATAATCAATTTCTTTCTCATTTAAACCCACCTTGAGCAAAATAATAAATTATAAAGGTCAGCCTACCATCGGACAAATATCCGGGTCCTTAACCGTTTTTGGAATATTAGGATAATGTAAAATATGAAAATCCGCCGACTATAACAATTCCCAGAATTACAAGCACAATATTTACCCATATGCCCTTTATTTTATTTCTTGCCAGTGCCTTGCGGCTCGAGAGCAAAACATGGACAGACCCAACGATCAGACCTGCAACATTTATATATATCTGGTGCAGGGAATTCGCAAGACCGCGGCCAAAAAAGGTAAAATATCCCACCTGGCGGTATCCGGTAATAAAGATCACCAGCACAAGCACTATTAATATATACGCTGAAATACGGTTTATCCTGGTCAGTATTTTTTCCATATTACCTCCATATTATTTATAGATATTATAGTTCATAATATCTATAAATCACACTTTCAACTTTAGGCTCAAAAAATACTTGTGTCTTATTTACTCACTTTTAAAATTTCTGTGAAAGATAAAAATATAGGCCAGGAAGAATACAGAGAAAAGAGAGATTATTTTACTCATGGCAATGAAGTCTCCAAAAAAACCTGTCAGGTAGGATATTATGATTATCCCTATTGATCCTACAGAAAATATCATGGCCACCCTGGTACTGCTGTGTTTATTATATATCTCATGGCTATAAGAGACCAGGAGTGGCGGATAAGTCCCGATTAATAGTCCCAGGATAAGATAATCTATAAGTAGATAAATCGAATCTTTTAAGAAAAAAGAAATTGCCAGTACAAAAAAACTTATTATATTAATTATTTTGATAAGCTTTAATACACTTACTTTTTTTGAAAGAATGGCAGTAGATACTCTGCCTACCAGAACTGCGATCCAAAAAAATGCCAGGGAGTAATTTGAAAGAGCCGGTGACACATTAAAATATTTATAGAATAAGACAGGTACCCACCCGGATATAGCCGTTAAGGTCCCAAAAGATAGAGCAGCAAAGACTATCAGCAATACAAATTTTTTATTTTTTACCAGATCTATTATTATTTTTGCCTTTATGGACTCATCATGCACCTGTGGGTATTTTGCAAAATAAATAAGAAGTAAGACGATCAGGGATATAAAAAGCAGTACAAGATAAATAGTCCTGTAGTCCCCTGTCCTGGAAAATACAAGGTTAAATATAATCGGAGATGATATTGCCCCTAATCCAAAAAATGCATGTGCAATGTTCAGGTAAAAACCACGATTTTTATCAAAAGTATCCAGTATGGAAGAGTCAGCAATAATATTTATGGAAACACTAAATATCCCCATAAATAAAAATAATAAAAGGAATATTATATAACTGTTTATAAAGGTAAATATAAGGGCCGCCAGCATGAGAAGTATTATGAAAACGATATGGATCACTTTTTTACCGAACCTGTCTGCAAGGAGTCCGGCAAAATAAATGATCACCACCTGCCCAAAATAGTTAAAGACAAATACAATGCTCAAAGTCCTGATGCTGATATTGAATGTCTCCCCGATAGGTATAAGTAAAGGACCAATGGCCATGGTGTAAAAACCAAATAGGAATTTACATAATGAGATAGATATTAATGCATATGTATTGTTTGATGTTAAATGAAATTTATTTATTCTATCTCTTAGCGATATGACTTGAAAACCTTCCTTCTATTACATTTATACTGCTTAATCACTGCCGGCCAGATCCAGTTTCTCAAAATTATCTTTAAGACTATTATAAAGTGATCTGTAGACTTCATAATATTTGGCATACCTGGATACATTGTCAGGATTTGGAGAAGTCTCTGAAACTTCTTTTATTATACTGTCAGTGGCCTCTTCTACATTCTTGTATATCCCGGCTCCTACACCCGCGAGAATTGCAGCGCCATATGAAGGTCCTTCCTCTACATTTAAAGTAACTATTCTTGTTCTAAATATATCAGAGATAATCCGGCGCCAGAGTATTGACCTGGCTCCACCACCGAAAAGGACTATCTTGTCAGAAGTTATTCCAAGCTCCTTCATAAGTGAAAGGCAGTCATACTGGGAATAAGATATTCCCTCCATTACAGATCTTGCAAAGTGACCCTGGTCATGTAAATATGACAGGCCAAAGAATACTCCCCTGGCATAAGGGTCAGCGTGTGGGGTCCTCTCTCCTGATAAATAGGGTAAAAATATAAGTCCCTTCGATCCGGGTGAGGATGCTTCAGCTTGTTTATTTAATAACTCATAACCTTTAAGCTTTTTGTATTTTTCAGAGATCTTATCCGAAGCACCGAATGTGTCATAATACCATTTATATGCGCCTGCAGCTGAAAGAGTGACTCCCATGAGATGCCAGGCACCTTCCACTGCATGGCTAAAGGAATGAAGCCTGCCCTGAGGGTCATAGACTGGTTTGTCTGAGTGGGCGAATACAACGCCGCTTGTTCCCAGGTAATCAGATATTAAGCCTTCCCGTATAATACCGGAGCCTACTGCCCCACCTGCCTGGTCCCCTGCACCACCTACTATTGGAGTACCCTGCATAAGGCCCGTAAGAGAAGCTGCCTCTTTAGATATATGGGAGGATACCCTTGATGACTCAAATACCGTGGGAAGAAGGTCTTTGTCTATATTGAGGCCATCTATTATCCTGTCGGACCATGTCCTTGCCTCTATATCCATAAGAGCCGTACCTGATGCATCTGATACTTCAGTGGCATAGACACCTGATAGCTTATACCTTATATAATCTTTTGGAAGCAGTATCTTATCCAGTTTATTGTAGTTTTCTGGCTCTGCTTGTCTTAACCAGAGGATCTTTGGGGCAGTAAAACCTGTCAGTGCCTTATTATAGGATAGTCTTATAAACTCATCCTCTCCTCCAAATGTATCATATATAGTATCACACTGTTCCTGGGTCCTCTGGTCACACCAGAGAAGAGCAGGCCTTATTACTTTACCGTCCTTATCCAGGAATACTGAGCCATGCATCTGGCCAGATAGTCCTATAGCTGATATGTCCCCGGGATCTACTTTTGATTCAGCCAATACCTCTTTTACTGTATAAACTGATGCTTCCCACCAGTGGTCAGGATCCTGCTGGGCCCAGCCTGGTTTTGGGGTATCAAGCGGGTATTCCTTTAAAGCTGATGCGATTAGCTTTCCCGAAGTATCTATCAGGATACATCTTGTAGAGGTTGTTCCAATATCAAAGCCTACCAGGTAATTCATATCTTCTTCTTTCTAAGATTATAGTTTTGATTACTCTATTAAAAATAATTATTTCACTCTATTGATTTCCTGATCCCCCTCAAAAAAGTGATTCCCCGAAGGGTTGATACAGGAATTATTTTATGCTTTAAACATTTTCTTTAAAAAACTTAAACCTTTCTCAAGAAGGATCCATTCACTTTCTTCAGTAGATCTCCAGATCGATGCTGCTTTTGCGATCAATACATTGTCAGGAGTGAATGCCTCGATCACCAGATAACGGTTATACTTGATATCACTTAAGGCATCTTCGATTTCTTCCCACCGGACCTGGCCCGTTCCCGGCGCTCCCCTGTCATTTTCATTAGTATGAAAATTATATAAAAGATCCCCTGCTTTCCTTATTGCATCTGCAGAATCTTTTTCTTCAATATTCATATGAAATGTATCGAGGTGTATCTTTAAATTATCGCTTCCTACGTCTCTTATCAACTTTAGGGCATCATCAGTAATATTTATAAAATCAGTTTCAAAACGGTTTAAGGGCTCTATGGCCAGATAAACAGATCTTTCTTCTGCATACTGGCAGACTTGCCTTAAACTCTCAATCTCTGTCTGCCACTGTTTCTTCCTATCTTCCGGACTCTCAAGATTCGCCCTTCCGACCGCAGAGTAAATTGGACCGACAAAAATATCAGACCCCAGGGCAGCTGTTGCATCGATACCGTCCTTAATATATTCTATTCCGTTTTTTATATTTTCCTTATCAGGACCCCTTATGTCCCTGTCCATGCTAAACAACCCGCATATTCCGCTGCACTCAAGACCATTATTTTTTAATTGTTCAAGTGTCCTTTTGTAATCCAGATCACCTTTCTGGGCAAGAGCAATTTCAACACCATCGAATCCTATTTCTTTGATCCTTTCAAATAAAACAGTATTCTCGTCTTTAAAACTTCCTGTAAATATCAAAGTATTCAAACCAAACTTCATAATACCCTCCTCGAATAATAAGATAATAATAATTGTTAATATCAAATATATATCCACCACTCAGGCAATAGTTCTACCCAGGTACCTGATCTCCTGTTTTCAATTATGTACCCGGTATTTTATAAGTAATATTACAATGGTGGAGCATACTTTGTATCGACCCATTTTCTATTTTTACTGCTTTCTACAGTTTTTAGAACAAAATTAACTCCCCTGGCTCCATCCTGCACGGTAGGAAAATCAGTATCAAATTTACCCGGTTCTTTTCCGTTCTTCCTGGCCAGCATCGTCCTGGCGGCATTTACATATATATTAGCCAGGGCTTCAATAAAAGCTTCCGGGTGGCCAAATGGCAGCCTGGAATTATGCCTGGCAACTTCTTCCAGGTAGTCATTACCGTGCTTGTATACTTTTTCCGGCTTATCTCCATATTTTAGATAAAGATAATTTGGATTTTCCTGATACCATTCCAGGGAGCTTTCAGTTCCGTATACCCTGAATTTTAGGCCATTCTCAGCTCCTACTGAGATCTGTGAAGCATAAAATACTCCCCTGGCTCCATTATTAAAATGAACCAGTATATTGCCGTCATCATCCAATACCCTATCCTTGCCAAATATAGAAAGATCGGCCATTATCTCCTCTATCTCCAGACCGGTAATATAACTGGACATATTTTCAATATGTGTCCCCAGGTCCCCCATACAGGAAGAGGCTCCGGCTTGTTTTGGATCTGTCCTCCAAACTGCCTGCTTGGCTCCATCTTTCTCGATTGTTTTAGTGAGCCAGCCCTGAGGGTATTCAATCACAACTTTTCTTATGTCCCCCAGTATACCGTCCTCTATGAGTTTCTTTGCCTGCTTGACCATGGGATATCCTGTATAGGTATATGTTACTGCAAATATCCTGTTTCCGGACCCTGTGATCCGGCAAAGATCTTCTGCTTCTTCAAGGGTGGTCGTCATCGGTTTATCGCAGACAATATTGATACCTGCCTCCAAAAATAATTTAGCTGCAGGATGATGAAGATGATTGGGGGTGACAATTGATACAAAATCAATTCTTTCATCTTCCGGTAATGCCGCTTCCTTCTCAGCCATCTCCTTATATGAGCCATACACCCGTCCTTGTTCCAGCATAAGCTCTTTTCCCTGAATACGTGATTTTTCTGGAGATGAAGAAAACGCTCCAGCTACCAGGTCTATTTCTCCATCCAGAGCAGCTGCTTTTCTGTGTACCGACCCAAAGAATGCATCAGGTCCTCCCCCGACCATGCCGTATTTTATCTTAGCCGGATTTTCTGACACTCCCTTAATAATTCCTACCATTGGTAACCCTCCTCTTCTCTTTGTGAGATTATTTATCTAACCAAAAATATAGAATATCTTTCCTATATTTCAAATACCAACAGGAAACAAAAATATTTTGGATAATTTCCATATTATATTTTGACAGATAAATGTAGATATTTCAAAGATATCATGGAATTTTTAAGCTATTTACTTGAAGGATCTATTGTGTTGCAGAAACCGGACTATTTTTAATCACTGGTTTAGTTTTAACAGTAGTAGATATCTTTTTGGAAAAATATGGTGATTTTTTAAGTATCCAGTATTTTATTACTGGTTTAACCGCTCTAAGCAGATACTTTCTTATCCCCAGGATCCTTCTTATTTCGACTAAAAAATCATTAAGATCTTTTTCCTGATATTTAAGAAGATGTTGACTTTCAGTCGTATCCATCCAATCAGTGTAAAAAGGTTTACTGCTAAAAGCTTGTTCTGGAAACATACCTAATCCTACTTCATCCAGTACCCTGGTAATGAAATCTTTTTGAAGCATCTGGCATCTCTTCCCTCCGCCTATAAGCAGGGTCTTCCCCCAGACCTGTTCACTGACTGCAGCATTTGCAAGTGCTGATCCGGCATCATCAGCATGGATCAGTTCTATTCTATTATCAAGGGAAACACTAAAAAGCATGGGATCTATCTCACAAAGTGAAGGTGAAAGTACTGCTCCCAGCCGTAATATCGTCCACTCAAGTCCCGATATTTTTACAAGCTGTTCGCATGCAACTTTATGGTGTGAATAATTATCAGTAGGTTTTACCTGGTCTTCAATTTTCCTCGGAGGTTCCTGGTCCTGGGTCTTTCCAAATACTGAAACTGAAGACGTAAAAACTATTTTTGCTTTTTCCTCCTCTTTAGCTGCAGCCCTGAGAAGGTTCCTTGTTCCCTCGACATTTATCTCCCATGCCCAATTTGGCTTTTGTTCGGAAAGATCCGGAATGATGAAAGCTTGATGTATGATGATGTCCTGTCCTTTTACGGCCTCCTGTACTGATAGGATATCAGTAATATCTCCCCATACCATATCTACGCTATTACCATTTTTCTTGAGGTCATCAAGTATTTTTAAATTTTTTTTATTCTTTAATTCAAGGACCCTTATTTCGTGTCTATCGCTTAAAAGTTTTTTCAGGGTATATAAACCTACATTTCCAAATGCTCCGGTAATAAGTATTTTCAAATTAGTCTCCTCATTTATTTTTCATTTAAATAAACAGTGTATGCTGCTTTCCTTAAAACAAGCTTAAAAAAGTGAAAGATAAATATTTGTTGCAGTATTTAAATATATAGAAGACCTGTTACTGCTTTTTGGCTCTATCTTCAGCATATCCTATTCTCTCCATTATTGGAGGATGGGAGTACAGTATATACTTGATCGCCGGATGTGGTTCCACATTGGAAAGATTCGATTCAGCAAGTCTTACCATCAATGCTATCTGTGCATCATATCCATTTGTGATCTCAAGGGCTGTCTCATCAGTTTGTTTCTCAAAATACCTGGAAACCATATTCTGAAATGGAAGTATTAAAAAAGTGACCAGGGAGATTATAAGTATCAATATGAAAACAGCTCTTATATCTCCTTTTAGTCCTGCCCTGGAAAATAATAGGGCCAATAAGAAAAAGCCAAGAAAACCACCCATTATACTCATCCCAATACTTTTGAGTACATGGGAATATTTCCAATGTCCGGCTTCATGAGCTATGACGTTCAGGATCTCTTCATTGGAAAAATTAT
>JAZFRP010000225.1:0-6240 GCA_036445715.1 Candidatus Humimicrobiaceae bacterium
ATCAAAAGCTTTTCCGGGGCCTATCATATTGTCCCACCAGCCTGGTTTTTTATCACCCTCATGCCATCCGGCTGCATGTGCGTCACCGGATAGAGCATGGAGTATCAGGACTGCATTATCCTTCAGGGCGCTCAATGTCCCATAGGTCTCATATGCCAGTGTTATCGGACCCAGCTTCGCCCCTGATTCCAGCACTAAATGATCTGGCGGTTCTGCAAAATTAAAATATTTTGTCTTTACTAACCCCAATCCATCAGTATCCTGCAGGGTACTACTATTATCTGTTACTTTATTATTCACCTTTATGCCTTATCCAGAGCCTGTTTTATATCAGAGATTATATCACTTATATCTTCTATGCCTACTGAAAGTCTTATGAAATCAGGGGTAACACCCGTTGCAGCCTGCTCTTCGGCATTTAATTGCTGATGAGTGGTACTTGACGGATGGATAGCCAATGTTTTTGCATCTCCTATATTTGCAAGATGGGACACCAGCTCAAGTGAGTTTATAAACTTCTTTCCAGCTTCCATTCCACCATTAATACCAAAACCGACTACTGCACCTGCTCCTCTTTTTAGATACTTTTTAACTTTTCCGATTTCTTTGCTTGAAGGCAGCCCGGGATAATTGACCCAACTGACTTTAGGATTATCTTCCAGGAATTTAGCAACTTCAAGAGCATTCTCCGAGTGCCTTACTATTCTCAGGTGCAGGGTTTCCAATCCCTGTATTAATAGGAATGAATTAAATGGTGAAAGGCAGGGTCCCAAATCCCTTAAAAGCTTTACACGGGCTTTTAGAATATATGCAATATTACCGACACCCTTAAATGCCTCTATAAAATCCATTCCATGATAGCTCGGGTCAGGATCGGATATTAATGGAAATTTACCATTGTCCCAGTTAAAATTACCTGAATCTACAAGAATTCCACCAATAGAGTTCCCGTGCCCTCCAATAAACTTGGTAGCAGAATAAGCTATGATATCTGCACCATGATCAAATGGCTTTAAAAGGTATGGTGTAACCGTATTATCAATTATTAGCGGTATATTATTTGAATGTGCGATATCAGCCAGACCTTCAATATCGGTTACATCCAATTTTGGGTTCCCAATCGACTCTGCATATATTGCTTTGGTTTTTTCAGTAATAGCTTTTTTAAAACCATCAAGGTCTTCTGAGTCAACAAATTTTACCTTTATTCCAAACCTTTTGAATGTATTTTCAAATAAAGTATAGGTGCCGCCGTAAAGATTATCTGCTGATACTATCTCATCACCATTCTGGGCAATATTTAAAATACCAATTGTCTCGGCTGCCTGGCCGCTGGCAAGTGCGAGAGCTCCTACTCCTCCTTCAAGCTGGGCGATCCTTTTTTCCAGTACATCATTTGTAGGATTCATTATCCTGCTGTATATATTACCAAATTCTTTTAAACCAAAAAGGTTTGCTGCATGGTCGGTATCATTGAATTGATACGATGTTGTCTGGTAGATCGGAACAGCTCTAGAATTAGTGCTCGAATCAGGTTCATGGCCCCCGTGCAATAATATAGTGTCATCGTTTAATTTTACTTCTGGATTACTCATTTCTTTTCTCCTTTAATATAATACTTATAAATTAAAAATCTCTGTTGATAAATAACGCTCACCGGTATCAGGAAGAATAACTACGATCAATTTACCTTTACTTTCCTTTCTTTTTCCTACCTCTATTGCAGCTTTCACTGCTGCTCCTGAAGATATGCCGCTAAAAATACCTTCTTCCCTGGCAAGTACCCTGGTAATATTGGCTGCATCTTCATTTTTTACTTTTATTATCTCATCTACCAGGTCTGTTCTCAGCACTCCCGGTACAAACCCCGCACCAATACCCTGTATCTTATGGGGGCCCGGTTGGCCTCCCGACAAAACAGGGGAATCATATGGTTCAACTGCAATTGCCTTAAAATCTGCTTTTCTTTTTTTTAATACTTCTGCTACACCTGTGATAGTTCCCCCTGTGCCTACTCCACTTATAAGGATATCAATTTTTCCATCGGTATCCTTCCATATCTCTTCGGCAGTAGTTTCCCTGTGAATTTTGGGATTGGAACTATTGTTGAATTGCTGAAGCACTATGGAATTTTCGGTATCTTTTTGTATTTGTTCAGCTTTCTTGACAGCGCCATTCATTCCTTCCTGCCCGGGGGTAAGCACCAATTCTGCTCCAAAAGCCCCTAGTAGTTTTCTTCGCTCGATAGACATGGTATCAGGCATGGTAAGGATCAACTTATACCCCTTGACGGCACAAATATATGCAAGAGCTATCCCGGTATTACCGCTGGTAGGTTCAATTATACTGGTACCTTTTTTGATCAATCCTTTCTCTTCAGCATCTCTTATCATAGAAAATCCTATTCTGTCTTTGACACTGGAAAGTGGATTAAAAGATTCTAACTTGCCCACCAGTACGGTTTCTAATCCTTCTGATATTTTACCAAGCTCCACAAGTGGTGTGTTCCCGATCAATCCTGTGATATCTTTTGCTATTTTCATTTATTTTCTCCTTTCATAGTTTAATTTTTTTAAACTAAGTTACTGTATTGCTATTTTCTTAAGAATAATATTCACCATTCTAAAAGCTTATATACTATACATCAAGGGTTGGCTCTTTTGCTTGCTTCTATGTTTTTCTACTAATTGTTTTAAAGTAATAGATACTAAAAAATCATCCATTTTCTCACTTAATTCGGTCCATACATCCCTCGTAATGCATAAATCTGTTCTATTGCATGTCTCAGGATCTTTTATGCATTCAACTAGAGATACTGGCCCTTCAAGTGCAGATATTATTTCTTTTAAGGTAATGTCAGCCGGACTTTTTGCAAGTGTGTAGCCCCCGTGTGCACCCCTGCTTGAATTCACCAGTCCTGCTGCCTTCAGGCTGGGAATAATTTGTTCCAGATAACCTATTGATATCTCCTGTCTTTCTGCTATGTCCTTGAGTAATATCAGTCCTCTTCCATGATTTAGGGCAAGCTCCAACATAGCCCTGGTTCCATATCTGCCTTTTGTTGAGATCCTGATCATATTATTCTACTTTCTATCTGCCTTGAAAAAATATCTTGTATTCTTAGTATACTTATATATTTAATAAGAATTATATTACAACTATAGCCATTGTCAAGAAGGTCTTTTTGTAACTTTTTGATTATTTTAAAAAGAAGATCATACTTATCTTAAAAAAAGTTATTAAGACCGATAAGATCATTCTATTACGCACTCGATTTCCCCTCCGCCAAGAACATGGTCTCTATTATACAATACAATTGATTGTCCCGGGGTAATAGCTTCCTGTTTTTCCTTGAAGACTACTTCAATTTTTCCATTATTCCTTACTACCGAACACCTGGCATCCTTATGATTATATCTGATCTTAGCTGTAATATGCCCGGAAGATCTTTCAGAATGAAAATTTAGATTACCGGCAATAAGTCTCCTGGCTCTCAGCGCCTGCCGGTTACCTACTACTATCCTGTTTTCAGCGGGATGTATACCGGTCACATAAAGGGGAGATTTTGAGCTTATATCCAACCTCCTCCTTTGGCCAATAGTATAATAACAAATCCCGTCATGTCTCCCTAATACTTTTCCGTCTGAACTAAATATGGACCCTCCTTCTATTTTCTCCATCCTGTTTTCAAAAAAATCAGTATAATCATTTCTACTTAAGAAGCAGAGGTCCTGGCTTTGTGGTTTATTTGCAACCGGAAGCTTATATTTTTTCGCTATTTCTCTTACTTTTGTCTTAGTAAGTCTCCCTAATGGAAAACTTATATACTTTAGCATTTCATTTCGTATCGGGTAGAGGAAATATGTCTGGTCCTTTATTCTATCCCTGGGCCTGGATAAATAATAATTACCAAAGATATTAACAACTTTTGCATAATGACCCGTTGCAAGATAATCAAAACCCATATTCAATGCTTTTTTTAAAAGTAAATCAAACTTTAAAAACCTGTTACAATCTATGCAAGGATTAGGCGTTCTGCCTGATGAATACTCATCTACAAATTTACTTATAACCTTGTCTTCCAAAGCTTTAGAAAAATCAAAAACATGATGTGGGATCTTTAAGTTTCGGCAAACTTTTCTGGCATCATCAATCGCCTGAGTACCACAGCATTGAACCTTATTGTTGCTGTTCTTTATCCCGAGGCACATAGTCGCTCCTACAACAGTATGCCCCCTTTTTTTTAGTAAAAGAGCTGCTACAGAAGAATCCACCCCGCCACTCATTGCTACAAGTATTTTCTTTTTAGGTTTTAATTTCCAATCTTTAATACTATAGAGCCTCATTTAAGCTCCCTGTCCGGTAACCATCCAGATCTATAGCGATATATTTATATCCCAATTTCTTTAAAGATCTTGAAATAGTGTCTTTTACCAGGGGGTCAAACAATCTGGAAAAATCTTGTGAAGAAATTTCTATCCTTGCAATATTTTTATGATCCCTGACCCTTACCTGCTCAAACCCTGCCTTATGTAAGATATCCTCAGCCTTCTCGATCTTATTTAATAAACTAACTGAAATTGTTTGTCCATAAGGAACCCTGGATGACAGGCAGGCGGTCGCGGGTTTGTTCCAAACGGATAATCCCCAGGTCTTTAATAGATTCCTGATATCATCTTTTGTCAAAGAAGCCTCTACCAGGGGACTTCTCACACCCAACTCCCCGGCCGCTTTAAGTCCCGGCCTGAAGTCTGAAGTATCAGAATAATTACTGCCATCCGCTACATAATCATAACCATGTTTTTTAGCAAGATCATTAAGTTTCGTGAATAGTTCATTTTTACACCAATAGCACCTCTGGGAACTGTTTTCGGTAAAATCTTTACAATCCATCTCATCGGTTTTTATTACAATATGATCCACTCCCAGTTCTTTTGCCATATCCCTGGCATATGATAGCTCCTTCCTCGTGATAGTCGGGGAATCAGAAGTTACTGCTAAAACCCTCTCTCCCAGGACATCTGAAGCTACTTTAAGCAAAAAAGTACTGTCTACACCACCAGAATATGCAATAAGCACACTCTCCATTGATGATAATATACTCTTAAGTCTTATTAATCCCTTATTTGTTTTTTCACTCTTAATTTCTTTAGTCTTTTCCATTGACCTTAAAACCTCTCTATTTAAAATGATAATTCTATTGCCTTTTAAAAATGCATAGCAGAACCCCGGGGTACAGGAGGGGTCCTGCTAATTCTAATATGCTAATAATTTTATTTCTCTAATGGTCCTTGCCATTTTTTCACCTTTGAGAAATCTTTTAATACTTTATATTTAAAATTCATTATCCGTCATCTATACCCAGAAAGGGCCATACATTATCCATTCCATAAAGATCCCTTTAATCATTAAAATTTAAAATAATTGAAAACCTTGAATAATTAATTGCTTGTTATCAATCGATTCTGCTTTGAAAAATACAAAATGAAGATCTCGTTCATTTATATGCTGTACATCAAGGACCGGCTTTTCTGTTTATTCTTATGTTTGTCTACTAGATCCTGAAGGCTCTTTGACCTTAAAGTAGCATCAACATTTTCACTGACTTCATCCCAGAGATCACGCGTTACGCAGAAGTCTGCCCTGTCACATACTTCAGGAGAATTAATGCATTCAACCAGGGAAATCGGGCCCTCAAGTGAACCAAATATCTCACTTAAAGTAATCTCTTCCGGCAGTCTTGCCAGGGTATAACCGCCATGTGCGCCACGGCTGGAATGAATAAAACCGGCTGCTTTTAAACTTGGCATTATTTGTTCCAGGTATCCAACTGAAATATCCTGTTTTCTTGCAATATCCTTTAGAAGCGTATGGCCTTCTCCATAATTAAGGGCGAGTTCCAGCATAACTCTTGTTCCATATCTTACCTTGGTCGAAAGCCTGAACATTAGATCCTTTATTCTGGTATTATATTATTTTTGTTTTGAATATTTTTTATTAATCTTATAGAATCAATAAGAATTATAATATTTATTATATTATTGTCAATATTTCCATTTACGATTGTGTCTGCGATTAGACTTTAAAAAATGAATTTATGAAAAAAGAGAATGATAATAAAAAATACAAAACATCTTTGTCTATCGATGCTGTTGGACTTTACTGTCCCATGCCCATTGTAAAATTGAAATTGGGTCTTGAGGAAATAGATGCCAATAAGATCATAGAATTATTAGCAGA
>JAZFRP010000226.1:0-4555 GCA_036445715.1 Candidatus Humimicrobiaceae bacterium
CTGATTCAAGAAGCGAAGAATTAATAGTCAGGCAAAAAGAAAGTTATGATGGAGCCATACCTTCCGGAAATTCTGTATCAGCATTTAATCTTCTGAGGCTTGGCAGGATCACAATGAATCCTGAATTTGAAAAAAAAGCTGCTAGAATAGGTGCTGTATTTGAAAAGGATATTAAAAACTCACCGGTTTCGCATACATATCTTCTATCTGTTTTTGATTATCTGTCAGGACCGTCTTATGAAATCATAATAGTAGATGGTGAAAAAAAAGAAGAATCAAAAGAATTTTTCAAAATCATAAATAAACATTTCATCCCAAATAAAATAGTGATTTATAAGTCAGATGACCAGGATTACAGCCGGGTCAGCGGACTTAAAACATTTATCGACGGATTACATCCTATAAATAATAAATCGACTGCTTATATCTGTAAGAATTATTATTGTGAACTTCCTATTACGAATAAAAAAGACCTGATAAGATCATTAAATATTATCGGTAGGTGACTGAGGCCTTATTTAAGTGAATTGCTTACAGGATTTTTTGTAAAATAAAAAATCCCGAATTATCTTTCACCATAGCTTACACCTTAGGCTACTAAAAATCTCGGGATATATCCAAAAACTTTTCTCAGGGACTTTTCGAGTTTTTAACCTGGAAATACTTTCTTTCAAAAATGTTCCCTGGCTTTACCAGAAAGTTGCCTCCTGTTTAAGGAATGAATAAAAGATATCAAAAATGAATTTTCATGTCAATATTATTTTATTATTTTAATAAAAATCAATGTTGGGTCACTTAAATATTTTTATTTGATAAATAGATTAATTAATAAGTAAAGGTATTGTAAAATGGTAGGAGCTTGTCCGAGAATTGGGCTCAAGCCAAGATCCAATTTTGGATACGCCCACAGAATAAAAAAATTGATCTTATTGGCAAAAGTCAGGATTTTATATATAGTATTAGATTATTTTTAATTCTGTATATAACCATAATATTTAGAAATGAACAGAATATAATGAAAAAAATTAAGAACATAACAGTTATTGGTCTCGGCCTTATAGGGGGCTCCCTGGCAATGGCCCTAAAAGCTCTTGAAGATAATTTTTTAGTTACCGGCTTTGACATTGAAGATGAAACAATGAATATAGCTAAATACCGGGATATTATCGACAAGATTGCTTTAAACCCTATAGATGCGGTAAGTGATGCCGACCTTATCATAATAGCTACACCTATAAGCAAGACAGTTGAAGTCATTAAAGCAATAAAAGATGGACTTAAAAAGGGTGCAATAATCACTGATGTCGGAAGTGCAAAGGAACGAACAGTGAAGATGGTCAACGATATACTTCCACCCGATATATTTTTTATTGGTGGACATCCCATGGCCGGTTCTGAAAATGAAGGAGTTCTTTCTGCGAAACCGGATCTTTTTCGAAATGCTTTCTATGTCCTGACACCTACAAGCAGTACCATTACCGATAATTTACTCACTCTGCATAACCTTTTTACAAAAATAGGGGCAAAGGTAATATCTATCAGTCCGAAGGAGCATGATCAAAATGTAGCACTGATCAGCCATTTACCTCATGTTCTTTCTACAAATCTTATCGAGCTTATCGATGACCGGCAAAAAAAACTAAAGAATCTTTTCCGTTTATGTGCCGGAGGATTCAGGGACATGACGAGAATTGCAGCTTCAAACACTAAGATGTGGTTAGATATCTCACTTGAGAATAAGGAAGAGATCATTAAATCAATCGAGCTCTATATAGATTATTTAAATGATTTTAAAGATGGCTTGATAAATAATGATGCAGAATATATAAAAAAACACTACCAGAAAGCTCAGAAAGCAAGGACAAATCTACCGAAATATGTTGAGAAAGATATCTCAAAACTATATGAACTTAAAATCGCTATTCCCGATAAAAAGGCTGTTCTTAGTGATATAACCCTTGCAGTAAGTTCCATTGGTATAAATATAGAGGATATTTCCATATTTCATTCAACTGAATTTTCTACTGGAGGTATATTAAAATTACTGGTTCAGGGTGACAAAGACAGTCAATTAGCTAAAGAAGCTGTTGAAAAAGCGGGGTATGATATTACTGTGAAGAAAGTCCTGGGAGAATAATATGGAGATTCATGGAATAAAAAGCTTAAACGGAGACATAAAGGTACCTGGAGATAAATCGATCTCCCATAGAAGTGCCATCATATCTTCAATTTCAGGGGGAAAGGTCATTGTAGAAAATTACTTGTTTTCAGAGGATTGTATAAACACAATTAAAATTTTAAAGAATTTAGGTATAAAAATAGAACACACAGATAATGACCTGATGATCAATGGGGCCAAAACTGCAAATATGATAGAACCCCGGACAATCCTTGATGTGGGAAATTCAGGAACCGCTATCCGTCTTATTGCCGGAGTTCTTGCATCTACTGATTTTATGTCAATCCTGAGTGGTGATAATTCAATTAATAACCGTCCGATGAAAAGGATAATAGATCCCCTGAGATCAATGGGCGCGTCAGTATATGGAAGAGATAATAATAAAAAGGCACCTCTTGTAATATTTGGAAATAAGAAGCTTCAAGGGAAAAGATTTGAATTTTCACTTTCAAGTGCCCAACTGAAATCCTGTGTTCTTCTTGCAGGTATAAATGCTGAAGGAGTGACTGAAATAATCCAGCCCGAAACAAGCAGGGACCACACTGAAAGAATGCTCCAGTACTTTGAAGCAGACATTGAGTTTAATGGAAAATATACAAGGCTGGATCCATCCGGGGGTTTGAAAGCAAAGAATATATATGTCCCTGGAGATATTTCTTCTGCTGCTTTTATTATAGTAGCAACTTTAATCCTTAAAAATTCTCATACTACTATACGTGATGTTGGAATAAATCCTACAAGAAATTATTTCCTGGATATCCTAAAAAAAATGGGAGCAAATATAGAAATAAAAAATAAAAGGATAATAAGCAATGAACCGGTAGCAGATATTGAGACATTTTCAAGCGATCTTATTTCTGTAGAGATCGAAAAACAGCAGATCCCAAATATAATTGATGAGATCCCTGTGCTTGCAGTTGCTGCCTCCCAGGCCAGTGGAAAGACTATTATTAAAGGAGCAGGAGAATTAAGGAATAAAGAAAGTGACAGAATAAAGGCTCTCTGCACACAGTTTAAAAAAGTCGGGGTAGATATAAGTGAACAAAAAGATGGTTTTGAAATAGCCGGCAATAAAAACAGTGATATTAGTGGAGGAACAGTTGAGAGCATGGGAGATCATAGGATCGCTATGTCTCTCGCAGTACTATCCCTTTTGTCAAAAAATAGTACGACTATTCTCGATTCAGATTGTATCGACACCTCCTTTCCCGGATTTAAATATATACTTAAGAAATTAATGACCTGACCAGGGAGAAAATATTAGCTATAGGAAGAGAAATATTATTACAATAGACGGTCCGGCAGGTAGTGGTAAAAGTACTATTGCCAAGATCCTTGCCAGGGACCTGAATTTAAAATATATCGATACAGGTGCGATGTACCGTACAATGACCCTTATAGCATTGAGGAATAATATAGATCTTGAAGATGAAGAAGCAATACTTGAGATCGCAAAAAAATCAAAACTGCAAATAGACAGCCAGGCTGGTGATGAAAATGATTATACCTCTGTAAAATTAAATGGAGAGGATATCACGGAAGATATAAGAAGTAACCAGGTAGGTTCAGCAGTCTCAATTGTCTCAAAACTTTCAGGTATCAGAAAATATTTAGTCAGCCTGCAGAGATCGATGGCTTCAAATGGAAATTCCGTACTTGAAGGAAGAGATACCGGAAGTATTGTTTGTCCTGACGCTGTGCTAAAAATATTCCTTACTGCAAGTATTTCCGAAAGAGTAAAAAGAAGAAGACTGCAGCTTGAAGGCAAAAAACAATTTACAGATAAGATATCGATCAAGCGAGAGATAAACAATAGAGACACTATCGACAGCAATAGAAAGGATAGTCCTCTTATTGTTCCGGAAGATGGCATAGAGCTTGACACTTCCGGACTCGGGATCGATGAGGTAGTAGATAGGATAAAAAAATTATATTATGTGCGCTCAAAAGCTTAAATATAAACACGGCAAAGCATATCGGTTTATTTATAGTTTGACCCAGTATGCTTTAAAAGGTATATTTACACTCCTTTACAGGGCCACCATCAAAGGTGCAGGCAAGATTCCTGAAAAAGGTAAATATATCCTTTGCTCTAATCATATAAGCTATCTTGACCCTGTATTAATAGGGGCATATACGCCGAGATTTACATATTTTATGGCAAAAAAGGAATTATTTTCATTTATTCTTCTTTCAAATCTCGTCACATATTTCAATGCATTTCCTGTAAATCGTAATATTGTTGACAGAAAAACTTTCAATACTGCGCTTGATATTTTAAAAAATGAAAATACATTATGCCTTTTTCCGGAAGGAACAAGATCTGTTGACGGTAAAATAGGAGAGGGTAAAAAAGGTGTGGGACTGATATCGCTT
>JAZFRP010000227.1:0-3100 GCA_036445715.1 Candidatus Humimicrobiaceae bacterium
TATCTACTTACTTCACCCAGGACCATCCACCAGAAAGCACTGGGAGAACTGCACATTCTTTTCTATAACTGGTTCAAGGGCAAGAAATGCATTCCAATGCTTGCACCATATGATATAACCCTGAAGAGAAACCTTGACAATATAAATGTCGTGGAGCCGGATCTTGTCGTAATATGCGATATGGAGGAGAACCTGAATGAAAAGGATTATTATATGGGGGTCCCGTCGCTTGTACTGGAAATATTATCAGAGTCGACGCGTAGAAAGGACCTGATCAAAAAACTTGACCTGTATATGTCGACAGGGGTAAAAGAATACTGGCTGGTAAACCCAGCAAGCAGGGAGATCACAGTGTATCTATTCGAAAATAAAGATATTGAAAGAAATGAGACATACAAAAAGGATGAGAAAGCGAGATCCTATATATTTAAAGGACTCAGAATAAGCCTGAAAGATATTTTTTAAATGTTTGTATTAGAGATGTATTAATTAATTATGTTCTAATTTATAATAATATTCATAATCCCTAACTAAATATTTTTAAACTAAAAGTAAAGCAAAAGGACTTGACTAAGATGGAAAAACAAAAAAAAATGAAGGCTCAACTCTTTTACGGTCCCGGTGATATAAGGTTTGAAGAAACTGATATCCCAAGAGTAGGACCAGGGGAAGCCCTGGTAAAAATAAAAAGCGCCCTTACCTGTGGTTCTGACCTGAAGACTTATAAGAGGGGACACCCTACTATGATAGTCAAGGGTTCTGTATTTGGCCACGAATGGGCAGGAGATATAGTAGAGCTGGGTGAAGGTGTAAAAGACTTTGCGGTTGGCGACAGGGTAGTAGCAGCAAATTCAGTACCATGCTTTAAGTGTTATTACTGCAAACTCCAGCGCTATTCGATGTGTGAGAATATCGTATACAATAATGGGGCATATGCAGAGTATATAAAAATACCCGCAAATATATTACCCATTAACACATTGAAGATCCCGGAACATCTGGAGTATAAGCAAGCAGCGCTTACAGAACCTCTTGCCTGTGCGGTCCACGGTATAGATGAATCAAATATAACCGAAGGAGATATTGTAGCTGTAAACGGCGCAGGTCCAATCGGATTATTCTTTGTGGCTCTTGCAAAACTCAAAGGCGCAATTGTAATATCTTCTGACCTTTCACGTGAAAGACTTAATGTGGCAAAAGAGCTGGGAGCTGATCATATTGTAGATGCTACCAAAGTAGATGACCAGGTAAAGGCGGTAAAGGACCTGACGGCCGGAGGCAGGGGAGTCGATGTTGCAATAGAAGCTACAGGTTTTCCAAAAGTATGGGAGATGACAATACTCATGGCAAGAAAAGGCGCTACAGTAAACCTGTTTGGAGGTTGTGCCTCCGGAACATCTATAACTATAGATACAAAATTAATCCATTATAATGAGTTGACAATAAAGGGAGTCTATCATCTGACTCCTTACTATTTCAGGAAAGCATTTAAAATTATGGAAAAGGGACTATTTGATACATTAAAATTTATTACATCAGATATGCCTCTTGAGAAGCTTGCAGATGCCCTGGAGCTTATGGGGGAGCAAAAGGGAATAAAATATAATATTACAAATTAAGGTCTTCATTGTAGATCCCGATATGGGTGATCTTTTAAAAAATGAAAACATAAAAAAGTAATTAGATCTAATTATTTAAATGGGGGGTTTATGCCGGAATATTTAGTAGGATCTGATGTTGGTACAGGTGGTACCAAATCAGTAGTAATAGATACAAGCGGGAAGGTGCTTGGACAGCATTTTATTGAATATCCCCTCATAACCAATAATCTGGGGTATGCAGAACATGATCCCATGTGTTATTGGGATGCAGTGGCCGATACAATACTTAAGGCCATAACCGATTCAAAGGTAAATCCAAAAAATATCAAGGGAGTATCAGTATCTGCATTATCACCGGCATGTATCCTGGTTGATAAAGATCTCCAGCCCCTTCAGATGGGACATATCTGGATGGATCGCCGTTCAGTCCCGCAGTGCCAGTGGTTAAAAGACAATATTGGTGAGGACAGGATATTTGAACTCTCAGCAAATCCAATTGATTCATATTATGCTGTCACAAAACTTATGTGGGAGCGTGACAACCGCCCGGACCTGTATAAACGGACCTATAAGATGCAGACTGCAGCTGATTATCCTACCATGAAGCTTACAGGTATTGCTGTAACTGATTATTCCAATGCATCCCTCTGCGGTATAGCTTTTGATGTAAGAAAGAAACTATGGGATGAGGAACTTCTGAAGGAGATAGATATAGACCTGGGTAAACTTCCGGATCCGCGCCCCTGTGAGGAAATTATAGGCCATGTCACAAAAGAAGCTGCAGAAAGGACAGGACTTGCTGAAGGAACCCCTGTTGTAGCTGGCACTGTAGATTGCAATGCCGCCTGGGTGGCAAGTGGTGCAATTGATGATGGAGATGCCTCACTTGCTATGGGAACTGCAGGAGTGATGGGTATAGTCCATAAAAAAGATTCTTTTACCAGGAACATGATCATGATTGTGCATACAGCAAACTCTAAGGATACATATACAACAGTATCCGCTCAGCTTCTTGGAGGTATCTACCGTTACTACAGGGACGAGCTTGCAATGGCTGAGAAAAAAGAAGCAGCTGATCTCGGCGTAGATACTTATGAAGTCATGGGAATGGAAGCAGAGAAAATACCGCCAGGTTCCGAAGGACTGCTGCTGCTCCCATATTTTCTTGGTGAGCGTACTCCCATATGGGATCCACATGTCAGAGGAATGCTATTTGGACTATCATTTAATCACGGTAGGGGTCATATAATAAGGGCCATAATGGAAGGAACTGGATATTCCCTGAGGAATAACTTCAGGATGATACAGGATAGCGGTATAAAGATAAACCTCCCTCTGGTACTTTCAGAAGGGGGAGCAAAATCAAAACTCTGGCGCCAGATAGTAAGCGATATGCTGGAGGTCCCGGTAGTCTATATGAAAAGCTCTACCGGAGCTCCGGTCGGAAATGCTATTCTTGCAGGAGTAGGGGTGGGAGTATTTAAAGATTTTTCAGTAGC
>JAZFRP010000228.1:0-3572 GCA_036445715.1 Candidatus Humimicrobiaceae bacterium
AACCGAAGAATCTACTCCTCCGCTCAGTCCACAAATAACCCTGCCTTCCCCTACTGTTTCTTTGGTCTTTTTAGTCTCACTTTCTATTATTGAGACCATGGTCCAGATTGGTGCACATCCGCAAATATCAAAAAGGAAATTGCGGAGAATATCCATTCCTGCAGGTGTATGGACCACCTCGGGATGAAACTGGATCCCAAAAAACTTTTTATCAGGTTCCTCTATCCCAGCAATAGGCAGGTTCGGAGTGGAAGCTATTACTTTAAATCCGGAAGGGATCTTTTCAACACAATCCTTATGGCTCATCCAGCAAGTCTCAGCAGGTTTTAAGTCCTCAAAAAGTGGTGACTGGAGATCAAGTGTTATACTGGTCTTTCCATACTCATTGCTTCCGCTTCCACCAACTTCACCGCCTGTAAGTTTTGCCATGAGCTGCATGCCATAACATATTCCCAGTATGGGTATACCAAGGGAAAAGAACTTTTTATCAACTGAAGGAACTTTATTTTCCTTAGAATTAATACTATGGGGTGATCCGGAAAATATAAGGCCTTTAGGTTTTTTAGCCTTTATAGTCTCTATATCTGTATCATAGGGTATTAGTTCTGAAAAGACCCTGAGTTCCCTGACCCGCCGAGCGATCAATTGGCTGTACTGTCCTCCAAAATCTATAACTAATACACTTTCCATATTAAGATCCCATTCCGACTTTCTGCTGCTGCTGCTGTATTTTCCCCTCAGTCTTTATTGAAGGCGCCACCATGACTTCCGCTCTCTGGAAATCCTTTATACTTTCATAACCGCAGGTGGCCATCGAGGTCCTGAGGGCCCCGCATAGATTCAGTGTGCCGTCATTCTCAAATGCCGGTCCCACAAGTATTTCCTTGAGGCTTGCCACCACATCTGTTTTTATCCTTGTCCCTCTGGGAAGATCCGGGTGGAAAGTGGCCATTCCCCAATGATATCCCCTGCCGGGAGCTTCTTTCGATCTTGAAAGAGGTGAGCCTATCATTACAATATCTGCACCACAGGCTATAGCTTTAGCTATGTCCCCGCCTGTCCTCATGCCGCCGTCTGCTATCACAAGTGAATAATTTCCGGTTTCTTCAAGATTTCTCATACGGGCAGCAGCTGCATCAGCGATCGCAGTGGCCTGTGGAACGCCAATACCCAGTACCTGCCGGGTGGTACATGCTGCTCCAGGTCCTACACCTACAAGTACGCCTTTTGCCCCGGTCCTCATCAGATGAAGGGCTGAAGAATAAGATGAACATCCGCCGACTATTACCGGGATAGGAGACCGGGGTATAAATCTTTTCAGGTCAAGGGGCTCCCTTGTCTTGCTCACATGTTCGGCACTCACGACTGTTCCCTGTATGACTAAAATATCAAGACCTGCACTAATAGCAGTCTTGTAATACTTTTCAACTTTCTGTGGGGTAAGAGAGGCACATACAATATTGTTTTTTTCTTTTAATTCAGCAATCCTTTTTGCTACAAGTTTTTCTTTTACAGGCTCCATATATATTTTTTGCATCTTTGCTGTAGCTTCATGCGGTTCAAATCCGGCAATTTCTTCCAGCAACTTGTCTGCATCATCATATCTTGTCTGTATGCCCTCAAGATTTAGAACTGCAAGCCCGCCAAGCTTTCTCATCTTTGTCGCAAGACCTACATCCACTACACCGTCCATAGCAGAAGCCAGAACTGGCAGCTTGAGCTTAAACTTGTCTATCATAGCTGATATGTCAACATCTTCAGGATCCCTTGTCCTTCTTGAAGGTACTATGGCTATCTCATCAAAACCATATGCCCTTCTTCCGGATTTTCCCTGTCCTATCTCAATTTCCATTTATGCCCCTTTCCCCTTGATTCTTTTTTCCTCACCTCTGATGAGCCTTTTTATATTCTCCCGGTGTGTTATAAAAATAAGCAATGCACAAATAATACCGGCAATTACTACTGCCAGTGGATATCTTGTAAAATAAAAACAAACTGGTATAGATACCGCTCCTATAAGCGAACCCACAGAAACGATCCTGACAATAACAAAAACAAGCCCCCATACTCCGATAACTACGACCATAGGCAGTGCCCTTAACCATGCAGGTTCCAAAATAAAAGGTAGGACAGAAATGCCTATTATGGTCCCATAAGTAGTGGCTATAGCTTTACCTCCCCTGAATTTTATGAATACCGGGAAGACATGTCCCAGCACTACAGCAATCACTACTATAGCAAGCAATATAAAGTCATTGGGATATATAAGGTAAACTGCAAGTACCGGAAAGAAGCCTTTGAGCATATCAATGAATATTATAAACAGTCCCCACCCGGTTCCAAGAGTCCTGATGATATTGGTGCCGCCTACATTTCCACTTCCGTATTTCCTGATATCGTCACCTTTTTTGGCCTTGTAGAGTAAATATCCAGTTGGTATAGAACCAAATAAATAGGTGATTATGACGATTAAAATTTTAATTAGTATAGTCATACTTATAAATGTTTTTCCGGTATAAAAAATATAAGTTAAGGCTTAATCCATATCCAGAGCCTGTGCGGATATTAAACCTGCGAACAGGATAATAGTTGCTGATTATACAGCTTATAAGCTTTTACTTCAATGTAATAATATAGTAAAAAAAATATTACTATAAGTTATGGATTTATTCAATTTATGAGAGATTAAATATTGTATTCATCCTTTATGATTTTATGTTTAAAATATATTTATTGTTTCATATAATTAATAAGGTAGCATTAAAAAAAGTAGACTGGAAAAATTTATAAACTTAACAGGAGGGTGAGATGAATAAAATGTTTACAAGAGAAGAAGTCATCGGGAAATTAAAGAAATCAATAGCAATTAAAAAATCAATCCTTCTCGCAAGTGCAGGAGATGGTTTTACGGCCAAACTTCTTGAAAGAGGTGGAATTGATTTGATAGGTGTGTACAATACTGGTATTTACCGCCACTATGGAATAGGTTCGCTGGCAGGACTACTGCCTATTGGAAGAAACAACCAGATGGTACTTGATTATGCTCCCACGATTATTCAGAGATTAAAAGAGACTCCGATCGTAGCTGGTTTCTGTGGGCAGGATCCTGCTACTCTATGGGAGCCAATGTTCAGGCAGATCAAGGAAATGGGCATAATAGGCATACAAAACTTTCCTACAGTAGGCCTGATCGATGCAGACTCAGTTTTTAGGCAAAATCTGGAAGAATCTGATCTTGGTTTTTACAAAGAAGTGGAAATGCTAAGGCTGGCCCATGATATGGGATTTTTAACAGTAGGTTATTGTTTTACTCCTGATGAAGTAAGAATGATAGCCGGAGAAGCAAAGGTTGATATTGTTGCAGTACATTGCGGTTGTACAACCGGGGGCCTGACCGGCGTTAAATCAGTTATGACGATAGAAGATGCAATAAAGACTACCAATAACTTTACAGAGATCGCCCGGGAAGTAAGGCCCAGAGGTGACTTCATGGTTATTACTCATGGGGGGCCCATGGACACAGTTGAAAATTCTTCCAAGGTACTGTCTGGAACCGAAGCTGTTGGATATAC
>JAZFRP010000229.1:0-2068 GCA_036445715.1 Candidatus Humimicrobiaceae bacterium
AAGCAATTTGATCCCGCTTTGACGGAACCTTTTATTAAAATAATTTCAAAAGAGAAAATAGGTTCCTTTACCTGACATCCTTATACAGCTTCACCAGGTAATGGGGAGAGATACCTATCTGGTACAGTCTCTTGATAATGATCCACTGGAGGCGAGTCCTTATAAATCCATTTTTTATAAACCTGCGGGGAGAAACAATGAGTTTTGGGTCAAGTATCCGTACCGACCTGAAGCGGTCACGCATCCTTTTACAGAAATCATAATCTTCCATAATGGGGATTAGCTTAAAGCCGCCTAATTTGTCAAATATTTCCCTTTTGCAAAAAATACCATTATCCCCAAAAAAAATGAGGTTTCTCTGGTTATCATTTGTAAAGATCCTGAAGTTTAAGATCCTTCCCAGTGTCTTTATCTTTTTATTATACTGGGAAAAAACATTGGAGAAGCCACCTCCATCGTAATTTTCGGTATATATTTTCGACTCTATTACCGCAAGGGCTCCTTCCGGGATGATTGTATCTGCCTGGACAAAGAACAGGATATCACCTGAGGCCTTTTTGGCCCCATTGTTTTGCTGGGATGCTCTTCCCTTATCCGATTTTACTATATGGGCATAATTTTTGGCGATTTTAACGGTTCCATCCCGGCTGCCGCCATCACTTACGATTATTTCATGCCGGGTATTGCCGGTATGGAGGATAAGATTTTGGAGTGTGGCCCCAATTGCAGTTTCCTCATTCAATGTCGGTATTATGATTGATATCATTATTTTCCCCGGAGATACCTCGTAAACGATTTTTTTATGATCTCTGAGAAGGTAGGATAAGGGTATACCGTCCTGACAAACTCTTGTATAGATATTCCTTGCTGCATTGCCATGGTAAGTGTCTGGAATTTATCTCCTGCACGCGGGCAAATGGCATGTGCGCCAATAATAGCATCATTTTTATCTAGTATGATCTTAAGGAAACCCTTAGTCCTGCTCTCAGTTATGAACCGGTCGAGCGTGGCATCAGTATGAAGGATAGTGATATCACCAAATTTTTCCCTGGCTTCCTTCTCAGTCAAGCCAACATGCGCGATCTCAGGATCTGTAAATGTAACCCAGGGCATGATGGTCCGGGAAGTCTTAATTTTTTCCTTTTTCAATATATTATTTATAGCAATGTCTGCATAAAAGGAAGCTGCATGCGTAAAAAGATATTTTCCGATCGCATCCCCGCAGGCATAGATATTCTCCGTTGTAGTTTTTAACTCATCGCTTACAATAATTCCTTTTTTATTATATTCTACTCCGGCATTTTCAAGTTTGAGTTCTGCAATATTGGGTTTTCTGCCAATGGCTACCAGGACCGCATCTACGGTTAATTCATCTTTTGATCCGTTATTATCATATTTAATATTGATCCGGGAACCGTCTTTTTCGAAGTGGTTTATCCCGACATTATCCAGGAAATTTAGTCCTTCACCTATAAGGATATCCTTCATCTCAAGGGCGATCTCATTGTCTTCTTTTTGAAGTATCCTGCCCGAGCGTGTTGCTATGTATACCTCTGAGCCTAAACGTGACAATGCCTGTCCAAGCTCGATACCTATCGGGCCCGCACCCATTATGAGTGTCTTCTGGGGTAATTTATCCTGGTCCCAGAAATTAGTATTTGTAAGATATGGTATGTCTTGAAGTGTCTCAATAGGAGGGACGACAGGCAAGGAACCGGTACAGATAATAAAATATTTTGAAGAGATCTCTTCACCATCAATAGACAGGGTATTCTTTGAAATAAAATGACTCTTTCCCGGATAAACATCTATACCCATTTTTCTAAAGGTTTCCTCATTTTCAGATTTAGCCATTGAATCTATTACATCCCTTACATGTCCCATTATTTTTCCAAGATCAGGCTTACCCGTATTAACTGCCGGAAGGCCCACACCTGTAGCATTATTTGAATTATAAAAAAGATTTGCGGAATGCAGGAAAGTCTTACTCGGTATACATCCGGAATTTAAGCATTCACCGCCGATAATATTGCTTTCTATTAGGGAAGTTTTTGCACCCAGGCGGTTT
>JAZFRP010000230.1:0-2248 GCA_036445715.1 Candidatus Humimicrobiaceae bacterium
CTTAAGCGTCTGGGAAAACATCAACCTTAGCCATGAAAAAAGGTCAAAAGGAGCATTCCTGGATAACAGGCAGGCAAAGGCCCTTGCAAAGAAAGTACTTCATGATCTTGGGCTTGAGGAAATACCCATAAATACCAAGGTAGAGAGTCTGGCCCCTGGTGAGAAGCAGATCGTAGAGATTGCAAAGGCTCTTTCAAAGGACCCGAAACTACTGATACTTGATGAACCCACCGCACCTCTTGAATATTACCAGGTAGAAAAACTCTTCAAAAAGGTAAGAGAGCTTAAAGAGCAGGGTATCTTAGTAATCTTTATTTCACACCGTCTTTGGGAGATAACCAAATTATGCGATATCGTACACATGTTTAGAAACGGCGAGACTGTTGGAACACTGGATTTTTCAGTCCAACCCAGAGAGGAGAAACTAATAGTCCCATTTGTAGCAGGCCCAGGAGGGGATACTGATTTTATTAAAAAAGAAAAAATAGACTTTACTGATGCAGAGAAAGTTTTAGAACTCAAAGACATCTCATTTTTAAATAAGGTAAGAAGTATTGATCTAGAGCTTAAAAAGGGTGAGATAGTGGGTCTTGGGGGACTTAGCGGCCAGGGCCAGGAAGAGCTGCTCATGCTAATAGCCGGAGTATTAAAGCCCACAAAGGGAGAGATATATCTTGATGGAGAAAAAGTAAACATAAAACATCCCATGACCGCTATCAGGAATGATATATTCCTGATTCCAGGGGACAGGCAAAAAGATGGCCTATTTATAGATCACAGTATCTTTGACAATGTAGTGTATCCAAGATACTCACAGAAAAAAGAAGGCTTTAGATTAAATTTTAAGAATCTAAATAAAAAAACAGATGACATAATCAAAAAGATGTCACTTGTGCCACCCATCAGGTCCCTACCCGTAGGAAACCTTTCCGGTGGTAATCAGCAGAAAGTGGTGTTTGGCCGGTGGCTTCAGTTTGCTTCTAAAATACTACTTCTAAATGACCCTGCAAAAGGAATAGACATTCAGGCAAAAAGCGACCTATACAAACTCCTGCATGAGCTTACAAAAGAAGGCACCAGTGTAATACTTTATGCCACATCAAATGAAGAATTAATAAATAATTGCGACAGGGTTCTCATCATGTTTGAAGGAAAGATTGTAGAAGATGTATGCCATGACGAGATATGTGACGAAAAATTACTAAAATCATCACTAAGAGTAACAGAGTAAGGCGGTCCTATATGATTCAAACTAGAGGTGCTCAGTTTAAGACTTATTTAAAGAATTTTACTAAGGAATCAACATTTAATAGCTTTATAATCCTGGTTATGCTTGTAATAATCAATGCAACACTTCAGCCTAACTTTTTTAGCTATGCAATAGTAAAATCAAACTTTATAACACTTACACCCTTAATCCTTATCAGTATGGCCCAGGGGATCATAATAATTTCGGGCAATCTAAATCTTGCGGTAGGGGCTGAGATATCACTCATTACAGTCATTATGGCCTCTTTTTTGACAGATTCCATATATAATGTAATAGGTGTAGTAATACTAGGTATAGTAGTAGCACTGGTGCTCGGTGCTATAAACGGTTCTCTGGTAGGCTATTTAGGACTGCCGCCACTAATTTCCACTTTTTCAACATTTGCAATGTTTTTTGGACTAGCGCTCTTTATCATGCCTCTACCAGGAGGCTATGTGCCCAAGTTTTTCTACCGCTGGTACAGGGGCGACCTCTTTGGCTTTATCCCGGTGCCGATCTTTATACTGCTGATAGGCATAGGTATATGGCTTATCATAAAAAGAACTGCAGTATATAGATATATATATGCAGTGGGCTCAGATGAGGAAAGTGCGTACTCTTCAGGGATAAAGGTATCACATGTAAAGTTTATGGCATATGTTCTTGCTGGCCTTTTTGTAGCGCTGGCTGCAATATCAGTACTTCTCTCAGCAGCCATAGGAGACGCCAGGATCGGGGGAGACCCCAGAGGGGGCACAGGCCCCTCCTTTATGCTTAATTCAATCGCAGCAGTACTTATTGGAGGCATATCTTTAAGAGGAGGAAAAGGTAGCCTTGCAGGCGCTATTGTGGGAGCAATGATACTTGTGCTGCTGATAAATATAATATTTTTTGCCCAGGTCTCATCGCTTTACCAGAACTTTGCAAGAGGAATGATCATTTTAATATCACTTATCATTGCTACTATCCCAAGGCTCAGGGAAGAGTCCAGAAAGATTT
>JAZFRP010000231.1:0-3582 GCA_036445715.1 Candidatus Humimicrobiaceae bacterium
AAGGAGACCGCAAAAACTGCCATCAATATCCATATAAGTGATTTTTTCATTTTTCCCTCCGATTATGTTTTGTTTAAATTATGACATCTAAATGCCATCAAATGGATTCCCTTGATCTCACCTCCCGCGGACTGCAAATATTAAAAAAAGTTAAATATAATTCAGCATTAAAATTTAAATAATTTAGAAATATATCTTCCCGATAGGCTTTGAAATAATTTCAATCGATAATTTAACATATTTATTGAAACCTCTAAATCAAATAATAAGTACATGTATACACAAATTATTAGTTTGTTTGTTTCCCAAACATATTATTATGATATGTTAAATATTAAAGCTAATAAAACTATAAGTCAAGAATAAATATTTATGACCAGCTCTTCCCGATGCTTATAAATAAAAGTTCACTCAGGTCATTTTTGTCGTATAGTCGAGATTCCTTGGTTTATCAGGATCCAGACCCAGACTTAATGTTTTGTGATATGACATAATCTGGAAAAAAGGAATACTTATAAAAGATCTTATCATATCGCTCTTGAAACTCTCATCTGTCATAAATCTATTGATCCTACCGCCGGGATTTTCTTTAAAATCATCTCTTCCAATCAATACTATCTCTGAACCAAGTTCGGAAAAATCCCTGAACATGGAAAATATTGTATCCTTAAAATACTTGTTTATAGTCATGAACATTATAAGCCCGCCATTATCAACTAATGATTTTGGTCCATGATTGAATTCCATAATATGATAAGAATATGAAGGTATCTGGGTCATTTCTTTAGTTTTTAAATCAGCCTCTACAGCAAGCCCATAATTAAATCCACTTCCAAGTGCAAAAAACTTATTGAAACTTTTATTGTTTATAAAATCTTCAAGCGTGTTAAATAGCCCCGGAATTTTCATTTGCATATAGCTGATCAATGATTTATACTCATTCATCAATTCAGAACTGCCAATAACTTCTGCCAGTAAAACAGTGTAAGCAAACAACATACTTGAAAATGATTTAGTCATAACTACACTTTTTTCTTCTGCTCCGAGGCAATAGAAACTATGATCTGATATCTTTGTCATGGAATTTTCCTGACGACATGTGAAAATAAGACTTTCAATATTATCCAGGTTTTTAATCACATTGATGCTTTCAGTTGTTTCTCCAGACCTGGAAAAACCGACTAAAAGATATTTCTTATCCTTCTTTAAATATGAAGCCTGGTTAAATAGAAGTTCAGAACTTGGAACTGCTATAGCTTTATACCTGGTTAAAAAATTAGTGTAGAAAGCCGCAGACATCGCAAGATTATATGAAGATCCGCATCCAAAATGTATTATTTCATCATAGTCACCAGTAAAGATCTGATTACCTTGTTTGAAACCGCCTGATTTAATCTTATCATATATCTTTTCCCAAGAATCAACCTGACTTGCTATCTCTTCACGTGTAAAGTTTCCTTTTAAAGATTTATCGACCATAAGTTATTCCTATCAGTTTAGATTTATATTAATAATTATTTCATGATCTCCAAAAAGAATTATTTAATTCTCTAACAATTTTATATCAAATAATTCACAGAAATCATTAATATCATTTTTCAGGTCACCATAAGTCATATGGATATATTCACTCCTAAGGTTTTCTATAAACTTGTCCATATCTCCCTTCACCTTGATAAGCGCATGAGGCCAGAAAGGATATCCGCATTCCTCCATTATAGATTCTTTTTCATCATCAGGAACTTCGATAACCTCTCCTTCAGTAAGGTGAAGTACGTATCTGGAATCTATCCTGGCCATCCTGATAAGATTAACGGGGCCAGGTTTTGCAAATAACTTTGTACATATTCCACTCGCCTTAGCTTCCAATGTTGGCTGAACACCGAGTTCAGCATCTTTTTTAGGGTCTCTAGTAAGTTTTGGAGAGGCTGCTCCATCATCGATCAATTTGATCATATTCTTACTTTTTATGGCAACATTTACATCAGCAGTAAATACAGGTTCATCTTCATATTTTAACAGTCCCAGGATATATGCTGAAAGTGCGCCATTAGCATCATTTAAACATGCAGTCACAAAACCCCGGTTTGATAGCCTGCTCTGGGCAAGACATGCGGAGCAATAATTATCACTGAGGTCAAAAGTACATTTAACACCGGTAAAATCATATTTCTGGTCTTTTATTACTTTTTCCATTGCCAGGTACACCCTTATGGAATGATCAAATACCACACTGAATTCCGGAATACTTTTGTATTCATCCTCTAGAGTCTTGTAATATTTCTTTACTTCATCATCGGAAAATTTTTCAGCCTCTATCACTAAAGTATACTGGTCTGTAAAACCGGTAAGTATGCCAAAATCCTTGAGCCACTGATTCGCATCGACAATACCTGTAAGAATTCCCATTCCCTGGCCTCCAATGGACCCGTATTTTGAACGTCTGAAGATATTTTTTACCATTGAAGCACGTGCATATGATGCGATTCTTGCCATCACATCCTCATCTCCTATATCTCCATAGGCTACCCGGCTCTTAAAACCGATCTCATCAAGGCCTCCTTTTGTAGCGCCAAGGCCCCCTATTGACCAGGCTTTTGAATCATCCAGGGCATACAGTATGACAGGTTTCCCCATATTCCTGATAAATTGCGAGATCTGGTCAGCCCAATTCCAGGTTGAGATATATACAAAAATAGCGTCTATATCTTTCAAAAAGAATAACTTTTCTGCTTCTTCCAATTCATGTGAATATCCTACAATCTTATTATATTCTACAAGGTCCAGACCGCTATTTTTAAGCCGGTCCCTGATCTTTACTATATTTTCCTTATTTACCCAATCATCTCCAGTCTCATTCTTTGCTTCCCTGTGAGTAGGACAGGTGACATTCAATATTCCTATCCTGGGTTTTCTTTTTATAGTCATTTTCTTCTCCTATCTGTCATGATCAATGTCTAAAAATATTTTTCCTTCATCAATACTGATATGTTTTCTATTATTTATGAAGATTTCATGATATGGAATTACACTCAGATTATGATTTTCAAATTGAAATTCAATATTGCTGTGCCAGTTCCTGGTGTTTAGATTTTCATTGACATTCATCCGCGAAAGACCTTCAAGTGTTTGCCTGCTTGAATTATCTTTTTGTGTACTGAAAGTATCTGTTATTCCTATATTGTAGATTTTCATTTATTGACCCTCTATTTAATTTAATTATAGGACTATTTTAAAAATATTGAAAAATAATATAGTTTTTCCCTTTCTCAAATGATTAAATTGATCTCCTTTTTTAGCTGCAAAAATCTTTCTTTTTTTCCAACTCCCCCTATAGATCCTGCACTCTTTCCGCCACAAATATTAGCAATTTTCAGGCTACTTTTAAAATCCAATCCTTTAAGATATCCAAAGATAAAACCGGCATCAAAATTATCACCGGCCCCGGTGGAGTCAAAGAAATCTGTCTCAATAGCCTTCATCTCTATTATCTTTCCGGAAAAATAAGTCAGACTACCTTTTGAACCTAACTTTATTATGACTGTATCCACCAGGTCATTTAATATTTCTACAGCCCCTTTT
>JAZFRP010000232.1:0-7138 GCA_036445715.1 Candidatus Humimicrobiaceae bacterium
AGCCCCCTGTTTTATAAGCATATTGATCGTGCTGGATATGGCTTTTTCGTTCCCGGGTATCGGGGATGCCGAAATAATCACCATATCTCCCTTCATGATCCTTACTCCCCTGTGTTCATCCATCGCCATCCTATTGAGCGCCGACAAAGGTTCGCCCTGGCTTCCGGTAGAGAGGATAACTATATCGCCTATTGGAAAATCATCAATATTATTTATCGGTATGATAAGGTTTTCCGGTATTTTTAAATATCCAAGCTCGCTTGATATTTTTATAGTCTTAAGCATGGATCTGCCTGAGATCGCAACCTTCTTTTCCTTTTTTACAGATACATCCAGTACCTGCTGGATCCGGTGTATATGTGAAGAAAAAGTCGCAACAATTATCCTTTTGGATGCCTTATCGAATTTATCCATCAGTGTCTTTCCCACATCTTTCTCGGGGAGGGTATATCCTGCTTCTTCAGCATTTGTACTATCACATAATAATGCCAGCACGCCTTCTTCTCCTGCCCTGGATATTTTGTGAAGTTCTGTGTGTTTATTGTCTATAGGTGTATGATCAAATTTGAAATCACCTGAATGGATTATCGTTCCAATATCGGTCCTGATTATCAATCCCACTCCATCAGGAATGCTATGGTTCACCCTGAAAAATTCTATATGAAAACCACCGATTGAGATTGATTTTTGAGGGTCTATCTCATTATATTCAATCTTTCCTGTATTGGCCAGCCCGTTTAATTTGATCTTAGTTAGTCCAAGAGTCAATTTTGTCCCGTAGATCGGTACATTTATTTTCTTGAATAAAAAAGGAAGTCCTCCAAGATGATCCTCGTGTCCATGTGTTAATATGATCCCTTTGACTTTATTCACATTTTTTAAAACATATGAAAAATCCGGGATTAAAAAATCAATACCCGGAGTTTCCTCATCAGGAAACATCAATCCACAATCTATGATGATCATTTGATTGTCTTTCTCAAGGACCATCATATTTTTACCTATTCCGCTAACCCCTCCAAGGGGTATCATTTTTATACTATTTCTTTTTGACATATTTTTCTTTTACCAGAAGTCTCACTTTCTTATTCTTATATTTTTGTAGTCTGCTAATTATCTTAAAATTTTCAAATTTATTATTATGAATAGTACAGCAGTCCCAAATTTACTTATTTCACTTCTCCAGATCAATAAGTTTATCCAACCCGTAAGTGTAATTCGACACTTTGTCTATATTCCTGACTGCAAATATTACACCAGGGTAAAATGAGGAACGGCTCGTACTGTCATGCCTTATAGACAGGGTCTGGCCGAGTGCGCCAAATATTACTTCCTGATGTGCAAGAAAACCGGGTAATCTTACACTATGGATATGCACACCATTTGCAAAACCTCCCCTGCTGCTGCCAACAGTCTCTTCCTCTCCGTCTTTTAACCTGGAACTATTAAAATTAATACTTTTTGATATATTTTTTGCTGTTGCTATTGATGTACCTGAAGGTGCATCCTTTTTCTTGTCATGATGCAATTCGATTATCTCGCAATCATCAAAATACTTAGCTATCATCCCGGACACCTTCATCATCATAACAGCACCTATTGCAAAATTTGGGACTATAAGCACTCTAGCACTGCTGCTTCCGGCTTTTTTTTCAATATCATCAAGGTCTGCAGGTGAAAGCCCTGACGTACCGACAATAATGTCTATATTATTATCCATTGCCCAATTTATTGAGATTTTAGCTATTTCTGCAATTGTAAAATCAATTATAAGATCGGGGGATTGTCTCAAAATATCTTCATATGAATCCGTGATATTAATACCTTTTTTTCCTGTACCAAGATACTCTCCCAGATCCACACCGGTATTCATAGAATCAAAGCCGGCAACCAGCTCAACATCTTTTTCTTTTAAGAGCTCACCGGCCATGGTCGTCCCCATTTTTCCGCATATTCCAAACATGGCTATTCTCTGCATGCTCATTTCCCTCCAGTATTTTTTCCCAATATGACCGTACTAAAATTTGATGGATCTAAATATTTAGCTACTACCATATTTACATCACTTACAGTTACTTTATCTATTTTCTTTAATATCTGATTAATAGTCAAAACTTTTCTATCAAACATAAGTGTTTTCCCCAGACGGAACATCCTGGAGCTAATATCTTCTATGCCCAGCACAATACTGCCTTTGATATTTTCCCTTGTTCTTTCCAGCTCACTTCTGCTCACACCGTTTTTACGGATATCATCGATCTCATTATTTACAAGTCCCAGGATCTTGCTGACATTTCTATTTGAAGAAGCCGAATATACAAATATCAGGCCTGTATCTTTATATTGTACATTATTAGCAAAAATACTATAGGCAAGCCCCTCGTCCTCCCTTATTTTTTGAAATAACCGGCTGCTCATGGTCCCTCCGAACATATTAGTAAGAAGTGAAAGAGGATACCTGTCATTATCATCCCTACTGCACCCAAGTCCGCCGTAACAGATATGTGCTGCTTTTGTCCTGCTGTTATGGACTTTTTGAAGTCCTGTACAGTTTTTAGGCAATCCATTTATTCCATCTGTCATATTATTATTTATAATTAGAGAACCTTCCGTATTTTTCCTTACAAGGTTTACAAGATCTTCATGTTTAATATTGCCGGCGCCGGATATTACCATATTTCCGAGACTAAAGCGTTCCCTGAAGTATGATATGATAGTCTTCTTATTGATCTTAGCAAGGGTCTTCCTGGATCCTACCACAGAAAGTGATAGAGGATGGCCGTCATAGACCTCAGAATAAAAATGATTTAATATGCTATCGGAAGGGCTGTCCTCAACCATCTTGATCTCTTCCAGGACTACTTTCTTTTCAGTTTTTATATGTTCTGAAAGAAATAAAGGATTGCATATTATATCAAATAGCAGTTCAATGCTCTTCTCGAGATGTTCATCAATAAAATCTGCATAAATACAGCAATTTTCCTTATCAGTATAGGCATTAAACTCTGCACCCATCATATCAAACTCAATTGCTATATCCCTATAGCTTCTTTTTTGGGTGCCCTTAAATATAAGATGTTCAATAAGATGGGTGATCCCATTATTTGATTTATCTTCATTCCTGGATCCAGTGGGGACCCAGAAACCCAGTGATATGGACCTGAAGTGAGGTAAATACTCACTTATTATCTTTATTCCACTATCTAATTCAGTTATTTTATAGTTATCAAAACTAATACTATTTGGTATAGCTATTTCTTTTTCAACCTCACACTGCAATTATATTTAAATATCGGATCTCTCCAGGCTGATTTTTCTAGATCTGGGGTCAATATTCCCTACACGTACAGGGATCTTGTCGCCCATTTTAAGAAAATCCTCAACCTTATTGACTCTCTCAGCTGCAACTTTTGATATATGAAGCAAGCCATCAGTCCCTGGTATAAGATTTATGAAGGCGCCATAGGATGTTATTCCTACAACTGTTCCAACAAATTCTTCACCCACCTTTATGTCTTCAGGTGATTTTAACATGCTCTCTATTTTATGTCTTGCCCCGTCAATTGCATCCATATCAGTCGAAGTGATGGAAACCATTCCTTCATCATTAAAGTCATTGATATCAATTTCATCCAGGCCAAATTCTTCTTTTATACCCTTTATGTTCTTTCCGCCCGGGCCTATTACCTCACCGATCTTATCTTTTGGAATCTTAAAAGTCGTGATTTTTGGAGCAGCTTTTGAAAGCACCGTTCTTGGTTCAGATATGGTTTCAAGCATCTTCTCAAGAATAAACATCCTGCCTTCTTTAGCTCTTGCTAATGCTTCTCTTAGTATATCAATATCTATGCCCTTTATTTTTATATCCATCTGCAGGGCGGTAATACCATTTTTTGTACCCGCTACCTTGAAATCCATATCTCCATAGAAATCTTCAATGCCTTGTATGTCGGATAGTACTTCCACATTATCTCCTTCACCCTTTATGAGGCCCATGGCGATCCCTGATACTGGATTCTTTATTGGTACACCGGCATCCATAAGAGCAAGAGTGCTTCCACATACACTTGCCATCGAAGTAGATCCATTCGATTCCATTATTTCAGAAACAAGCCTTAAGGCATATGGAAATTCCTCTTCAGTCGGTACCATAGGCTTGAGAGCTTTCTCAGCCAGCATGCCATGCCCGATATCTCTTCTTTTAGGACCTCTCATCGGCCATGTTTCTCCCGTACTAAATGGAGGGAAATTATAATGATGCATGTATCTTTTAAATTCATCTCCACCAAGATTGTCCAATCTCTGGGCTTCCCTGATAGATCCCAGCGCAAGAATAGTAAGTGCCTGGGTCTTACCTCTTGTAAACAGGCCCGTACCGTGAGTAGTATCCGGGAAGAGCCCTACTTCACAACTGATCTTTCTTATCTCAGATGATTTTCTTCCATCAGGCCTGATACCCTTTTCAAGTATCATCTTTCTGACAAGATCCTTTTCAGTTTCCTTGAAACTTACTGAAATACTATCCTTGTCCTCAGGAAATTCTTCTGACAATGTCTCCACGATCTCATCTTTAATATCTGACACCTTATCCTGGAAGAAGCCCTTGCGGCTTTCATCTAAAATTGCCTTTTTTTCAGGATCTGAAGAATACTCTTCAATCATATCAAGTACAGCCTGTATTTTTTCTACGGCCAATTCCCTGGTCTTTGACTGAACATCTTCATTGACCTTAAAATGAGATACTTTGGATTTTTCCCTGCCTACTTTTTCCTTGAATTGTTTTTGCAGTTCGACTATTTTTTTTATTTCATCATGTGCCTTGCTGATAGCCTCTATCACTATTTCTTCAGAAACTTCACGTCCACCGGCTTCCACCATCAATATTGCGTTCTCAGTACCAGCGACAACCAGGTCAATAGAGCTTTCTTTCAGTTCTTCATAGGTGGGATTTACTATCCAGTTATCCTCAATTTTACCTATCCTTACGGCACCAACAGGCTCATCAAATGGTATGTCGGAAATATAAAGAGCCATAGAAGCTCCATTAACAACAGAGATATCATACAGGTTTACCTGATCCACCGATAGCACTGTGGCTATTATCTGTACTTCATTTCTCATATTCTTATCAAATAATGGTCTCAACGGCCTGTCAGTTAAACGGGCTATGAGCACTGCCATAGTGGATGCCCTGCCCTCTCTCTTAAAGAATCCGCCGGGTATTTTCCCCGCAGCATACATTCTTTCTTCCACATCGACAATCATTGGGAAAAAATCAAGATGTTCTGCGGGCTTCTTACTCATAACGGCAGTTACGAGTACTCCATTACCAGCATATTTAACCAGGACAGAATCAGCCTGCTTTGCAAGCTTACCGGTAGAAAATTCCATTTTCTTTCCGCCAATATCTATTTCACATTTAGTTTCCATACTACAATACCAAACTCCTTAAAATTAATTAAAATGATTTACTTAAAAATGAAGTCAAACATAGTTAAAATGTTTTATTTTCTTAAACCTAATTCTTTGATTAGTTTTTTATATCTCGAAACTTCACTATTCTTCAAATACTCCAAGAGCCTCTTTCTTTTTCCTACCATCATAACAAGTCCTCTTCTGGAATGATGATCCTTTTTATTGGACTTCAAATGCTCATTCAGTGTATTTATCTTTTTTGTAAGAATTGCCACCTGAACCTCTGCAGAACCGGTATCATTCTCATGGGTCTTAAATTCTTCTATGATCTTTTGCTTATCTTCCTTTACTAATGTCAAGCCTAACTGCACCTCCTTCAAATATCAGTATTATAATTTATCATAAGTATTTTATAATTACAATTGAATCAAATCTTTATAGATCTCTTTCAAAGACATAATATTTTAATAAAAGTTACATAAAATTACCAGCCTATCTTATTAAAATAATTTCTTGCCTGCACGGCATCCTTGCGGATCTGTTCTATTAACTCTTCACTGCTATTAAATTTAACTTCATCCCTGTGACGTTCAAGGAACTTTATCTTGATCTCCTTACCGTATAATTTCTTATTAAAATCCAGGATATGTGCCTCTATCCATTTTTTCGAAATCCCAAAAGTAGGATTATCCCCGATATTTATAATTGCAGGCAGCTGCGAACCATTATCTTCCACTATAGCTACCGTCCCGATATATACACCATCCCTGGGGACCACAAGGGTATCGCAGACATCGAGATTGGCTGTCGGAAATCCAAGTCCTTCTCCTCTTCCGGCTCCTTTTACTACCACTCCATTTATATAAGGGTCCCTTCCCAGGAGTTTCCTGATTCTTGAAATATTTCCTTTTGCATAATAATCCCTTATGGTCGTACTCGATATCGCCTCACTTCCATCGCTTCCAAGTAGCTTTACTTCGTTTACCTTTACACCAGAGGGTTCCAAGCAGCTTTTAAGTAATCTGACATCACCACCGGCCCTGTAGCCGAACCTGAATCCTTCTCCTATAAATAATTCTTTTACACCGAATATTCCCAATAATATTTCTTTACAGAAAACTTCAGGACTTAATCTCAAAAAATCAGGGCTGATCTCAGCAGTGACAATAAAGTCTACACCTATATCTTCCAATATCTTTAACTTTTCCTTAAATGGAAGTATCAGTTTTTTATATGTCCTACTCTTAACAACATTTAAAGGAGGCCTGTCGAAAGTAAGTATTATCGATACAGCGCCTTTTTTTACAGATGAATCCTTACACATCTTTATGATCTCTTGATGTCCTTTATGTACTCCATCAAAAAACCCTATAACCATTACAGGATCCATACCCCTGAACTGGTTTTTGGCTATATCACTTAATTTTAATTTTCTGGCCAAAGTATTCCTATTATATAAATATAAAAGCCAAACTATTTGATTTTATTTAAATCTTAATAAATTACAATACTTTTTGTAAATTCCCGGTCAAAACTTTTACTATTATCAAATTTGATCTCTTCAATTATAGGATGTACTGCAAGAATAGATCCGGCAAGATCCCTTACAGTAACCATGCTGTTAAAATTCTGATCATTGCTTTTTTGAAGCTTCTCTAATCTGTTGATATCGGTTTTTTCATAATCGATCATGTCCGGACTTATCCTCTTTCCATTTATTACA
>JAZFRP010000233.1:0-6822 GCA_036445715.1 Candidatus Humimicrobiaceae bacterium
GATCGGCTTTTAGATAATCGATAAGTATATTCGAATCCCGTGTCTTTATTTCACCTGCACTATGGTCTATCATCTTACGTTCCTCGTATTCAGGTTCATTTGTAAGGGTCACAAGATTGCACCTGAAAACCACATCATCCTCGTCAAGTTCAAGACCCAGGCTTACAGCTTCAAGCGGAGAACGTCCTGTATGATATTTATGAGGGTCATATCCCATTACAGACAGATTCGCTATATCGCTTCCGGGAGACATATCTAAAGGTATGGTCCTTGCAGTTCCGGTCTCCCCGGTACGGGCAAGACTGTCCATTGCTGAAAGGTCCGCATATTCCATGGGGGTCTTATCCCCCAGCTCTTTAATTTTTTTATCTGCCATCCCGTCAGGCACTATGATGATATATTTCATCAGTTTCTATCCATTCCAAGAATTTCAGAGATTGTATCTTTCATCTCATCTATTTTGCACACTTTTTTATGGATCACTTCTTTTTCACCAATGTCTGCGATTCTCGCAGGTATTTTCAGCCCCGATATTTTTGACAATTCCTTTAGAAGTATAAACTCATCCATATCTTTATACCTGCTGTCAATAGCACTTGCTACACTTCCGGGAAATTTAAACGGGCTTGCAGTGGAAGCGATCACCGTTTGATGATCATCTTTTACATTCCCGAGGTATTTTTTATAAACATTATAACCTACGGCAGTATGGGTATCGATAAGATAGCCCTCATCTTCAAAAACTGTCTTTATTGTATTAAAAGTCTCCTCATCAGTAGCATAATTTCCATAAAACTGGGAAAGTCCCTGCTTCATCCCGCCTGTTATTTCAAACTCACCTGTATCTGCGAGTTCTTCTGTAAACCTGCCTATTGCCTGTGCATCCTCTCCGGAAAGATCATATAAAAGCCTTTCTAGATTGCTTGAGACCAATATGTCCATTGCAGGGGAACTTGTCATAATGAATTTTCTCTTCCTGTCATAGATGCCTGTATTTATAAAATCATATAATACATTATTTATATTAGATGCACAGATAAGCTTATTTACCGGAAGTCCCATCTTCTTACTGTAATATGCCGCAAGGATATTTCCAAAATTTCCTGTTGGCACCACAATATTTATCTTTTCTCCCGGCTGTATCCTTGATCGCTTCATGAGGTCCAGGTATGAAAAGACATAATATACTATCTGTGGTATAAGCCTCCCTATATTTATAGAATTAGCGGAAGAGAACATATATCCTCTGCCGGCCAGTTTATCTCCGTACTCCCTGTCACCGAAAATAGCTTTTACTGCTTTCTGGGCATCATCAAAATTTCCTTCTATTGCTATTACATGGGTATTATCACCTTCCTGTGTGGTCATCTGTCTTTCCTGGACCTTGCTTACTCCACTCTTGGGGTAAAATACTATTATCCTTGTACCTTCAATACCGGAAAATCCTTCCAGGGCTGCTTTTCCGGTATCCCCGGATGTTGCTGTCAATATGACTATTTCCTTATCTATCTTCATTATCCCGGATGCAGCTTTTAGAAGGTGTGGAAGGAATGTGAGTGCCATATCCTTAAAGGCGAGGGTCGGGCCATGAAAAAGCTCTATAAAATGCACTCCTCCCTTTTCTATTACCGGTACTATGCGGCTGTCGTCATATTTATTGTCATAGGCACCATCTATACATTCTGTCAGGATATCCAGGGGGAAATCTATAAAGAACTTGGCCATTATATAAACAGCAAGCTCCCGGTAGTCCATATCTACAAGCTCATCAAAAGGCCTGTCCAGAAGTGGCACCTGTGAAGGCACATAGAGTCCTCCATCCGGAGCTATCCCCCTGATCACTGCTTCTGCAGAACTAACAGATCTCCTGTCTCCTCTTGTACTTTTATACGACAGATCCATTCCTACACCCCGGTTATACTCATTTCCTTAATTTATAAAGTATTAATCATAAAGGCCTGTAAGGCAATACAAACCATCAAAAGAGAATCCGGCTGACTGCGGATACAATTCCTTCCTGTATATTTGATGCAGATTATCCCTTATGAAAATAGAAGCGTCATCAAGGTTTTATATCTTTTAGATCGTTCATTTATTGATAATCAATCAAGCTCTTCAACTCTTATGATATTTGCCACCCTGTCAACTACATCCAGTCCCGACAATTCATCTACCGACTCATACAGGTCCTTATTTGCTGCTTCATGTGTTATGAATATAAGCTTTGCCATTTCCTTTGTATCGGTCTGCTTCTGTATCATCGAATTTATGCTTACACCGTGTTTACCGAATACCTGAGCGATCTTTGCAAGTACTCCCGGCCTGTCAATAGCATCAAGCACAATATAGAACTTAGATATGGTCTCATCTACAGTCATGACTTTTTTTTGCTCAAAACATGAGCATCCATATATCATCTGCTTATTATTACGGTCAAAATTACGGGCAATATTTACTATATCGCCCACGACTGAACTTGCAGTAGCCCTGTCACCGGCTCCCAGTCCATAACTCATCACCCTGTCAATATATTCACCATATACATATACAGCATTAAAGACACCATCTATCGAGGCCAGTATGTGGCTATCAGGGACCAGGGCAGGATGGACCCTCACAAATATCCGGCCGTCTTCTTCGGATCCGATTGCAAGCAGTTTTATACGATATCCCATCTCAGCGGCATATTTTATATCACTTGAATCTATTTTGGTTATTCCTTCCTTATAGACATCGTCTACCACGACCCTGGAATTGAAAGCTATTGATGAAAGGATGGCAAGTTTGCATGCAGCATCATATCCTTCAATATCCGAAGAAGGATTTGCCTTTTCTGCATATCCCAGATCCTGCGCCATCAAAAGAGCTTTCTCGAAGGACAGGCCCTCTTTTTCCATCTTGGTAAGTATATAATTTGTGGTACCGTTTACTATTCCAACTATTTTATAGATCCTATCCGATGCAAGAGTGGTTTTGAGCGGACCCACGATAGGGATACCGCCTAAAACACTTGCTTCAAATAATATATCTACATCATTTTCCTCAGCTATCCTGTGAATATCCCCGCCCCTGTTTGCTATGAGGTCCTTATTTGCAGTTACCACATATTTGCCGGCTTTTAAGGATTCAATGACGATATCATAAGCAGGGTCTATTCCTCCTATGAGTTCGACGACTATATCGACTTCCGGATCCCTATATACATCTGCCGCATCCTGGGATATCTTAATACCTTCAGTTACTTCATTATTTAAGGATTTAAACTTTTCCTTATCCTTTTCAGCTATCCTTATTATATTTATCTCCCTGCCGGTTTTTTTAGCTATATATTCTTTCTGGTTGGATATAAGCTCAAATACACCATGAGCAATATAGCCGAATCCTACCATACCTATATTTACTTTTTTTATACTCTTATCTTTCATCAGGTCCCTTTTCTCCTATTTACGGAATTATATCAATTATACCTTTAATATTATCATCCTCCACCTTGTTTGCTGTAATAATCTTTTCCCGGCAGAATATGAAATGGGTATTATATTATCCAATATAGTTAAGCCTGTGGCAATACTATTTTTGCTGTATTTCTACCGTTCCATAATGGATATCTACATCTTTTCAGGTGCGGATATATCTAGAAGGTTTAGAGCATTTTTAAGCACTCTCTGGATCAGCAGGATCAGTCCGACTCTGCTGAGCTCTACTTCAGATCCGCCTTCAGTAGCTTTCAGTATCCTGTGCTTATTATAAAAATGATGGAATTCGGTTGCAAGCCGGAAAAGATACTGGTTTATCATATGAGGTGCATTATTTGTACAGCTGCTGTATACGATATCCGGATAAAGAGCTAATATCTTTGCGATCTGCTTACCGCTGCCACTTTTTAGTTCAAGTTGTGAGAAATCAAACCTGTCAAGCGACATATCCCGGGGATCCATATTTACAGGTGCTTCCTCCCTTATTTTTTTAAATATGCTTTCTATCCGTGCATGCGCATACTGTATATAATATACCGGGTTCTGGTTTGAACGTTGTTTGGCAAGCCCGATATCAAAATCCATTGGAGTGTCGAAAGAAACACTGCTGAAAAAATACCTTACCGCATCTTTGCCGACTTCTTCCACCAGGTCCCTCAATGTATAGAGTTTACCCTTTCTGCGGGACATCTTTATTGTCTGCCCGTCCTTGACAATATTTACCAACTGGCCGATGATTATCTCCAGCTTTGTCTCCTCTATTCCCAGGGCTTTTCCAACAGCGATCAGCCTGTCGACATAGCCATGGTGATCGGCACCAAGAATATAGAAGATCCTGTCAAATCCTCTTTCAGCCTTACTTTCAAGATACATTATATCTGAAGCAAAATATGTGGGATTTCCATCACCCCTTATGACTACCCTGTCCTTTTCGTCTCCATAATCAGAAGACCTGAACCATAATGCGCCTTCATCTTCATATACAAGGTCCCTGGCCTTTAGATCTTTTACCCTTTTCTCAAAATTTTTCTCTTCGTATAGGCTGCTCTCATAAAACCATCTGTCAAACTCCACTCCCATCATACCCAGGGTCTCACCAATATGATCAGCCATTACCTTTATTATCTCCTGCTTGAATCCGGTGAAGTCTCCGGACAGGAAACTGTCCTTGTGTTTTTCTATAAGGCTCTGGACGGCAACTGCTACTATCTCCCTGGGATATCCGTCTTCAGGATAATCTGCTTTTTTACCAAAATGCTCCAGGTAAAGAGCCTCGGCACATTGGGTAAATTTTTCTGCCTGGCTGCCGTGGTCATTTACATAATATTCTTTCTGGACTTCATAGCCATTAGCATTATAGATATTTGCCAGGACATCACCAAGGGCTCCCCATCTTCCATGGCCGATGTGAAGGTCTCCGGTAGGATTTGAGCTGACATATTCGAACTGGACCTTTATCCCCCGGCCGCTGGTATTTTTACCATAGCTTTCCCTGTCTTTTACTATTTCCTTTAAAGCTTTCACAAGATAGCCGGGCTTTAGCTTGAAGTTTATAAATCCAGGTTTTACTATGCTTATATCTTCGACCTCTTTCCAACCGGAAATGGCCTCATCCACTATTTCCCGGGCAATATCCATCGGGCTTTTTTTCATTACAGGTGCAAGTACCATGGCGGCATTAGTTGAGAGATCGCCAAAATCCTTGTTCCTGGGTTCCTCTATTGCAATACCTCCGATCCTGGCTTCATCTCCCAGTTTTTTCTCCAGATATTCTATAAGCTTTTTCTTTAGATCTCCGATTAACATCTTCAAAAACTTTCCATTTCCATATCTTATTAAAATTATTATAAATCAAAATCAAGTGTAAAGAGAAGTGCTTTTGTGTACTATAAAGGATATAAAATTAAATATCAATTTCCGAAAGAAAGTTCGAATCCCCCATAGGCTACTGTAGTTATTGATCCTTCCGGTTTATTCTTTATTTAAATTAGTTTTTATGAAACCAGGTCACAAGCATCTTCTGGCATCCAATGAGGGTCTTTTCCTTCCCATTTTACATTGCATCCTATTGGATTAGTCACCGGGGTTGTTATTTTTTTATCTGAGATGTATTCATTCAAGGCATTCCATAAATCATTAACTTTCATCTTATCGGTATCTTTTGGATTATCCACTCCTCTTCCTGTATATACAAGCTCTCTATCCTTATCAAAAACATAAAAATGAGGAGTCCTTAGTGCTCCATACGCAAGAGCGGTTTTCTGGTCAGGATCATAGAGGTAAATCCAGGGAAATTTCTCTTTTTCCATTCTCTTGACCATATTCTCGAACGAGTCTTCAGTATATGTATTTTTACTGTTTGAATTTATGGCAATAAATTTGATGCCTTGTTTTTCAAAATGCAAAGCTGTTTTACGGGTAACTTCATCGGAACCAAATACATAAGGACAATGATTGCAAGTAAAGAAAATAACAAGTATTTCTGTATCATTGAAATCTTTCAACGAATATATTTTCCCATCTGTTGCTTCCAAAGTAAAATCCGGAGCCATTTCTCCTATTGTAAGTGTAAATCCCATAGTTTTTCTCCATCTAATAATTTTTATATTGTTAAATAATAATTATAATACTCAAAACCTTCTAATCTTCTAGTTTCCTGTTTTCTTAAACAGGATATTATTTTCCAGGTGAATATGCTGGAATAGATCCGCCTCTAACTCTTTAATTCTATCAAAGGTTGCAAAGTAAGTGTTGCAACCATCTTTAGGAACTTTGTAATCCTCAGTAATTTTTCTAAGCTCTTTAAGTATATTGCCGGCACCTTCATGTTCGTCCTCTAATTCACTTTTAACTTTATTGATCCTGGCAAGTAGCTCAGCATTTGGGTCGCTACTATATTCTTTGATCAGTGGGAACAGGATCTCCTCTTCCTTTATAAGATGTCGTTCCAACTCTGCTTTTAGCATAGAAAAGAGTTCATGGACCCTAAAAAGAATCACATGCTTTGCTCCATGTACTGTCATTATTTTAATGGTTAACTCACTTAATTCAGGGAGTAATTTCTTTACATAAACATGGTGGGTATTTTCAATATATTCGATTAACTCTACAGGGGTCATCTTCCTGAAATCCTTGCTTCCTTTTTTTATCTTTTCACTTGCTTCAAAAGCTTCATTTAGTTTCTTTAATACTTCACCTTCATCAAGGTTATTTTCTCTGATTGCATCAATTAACAACCTGTCGCCTCCACAGCAGAAGTCAATCCTGTATTGCTTGAAAATCTCACTTGCCCCTGGCATAATTGAAACAATTTCCCCTACACTTTGATCACCCTTAAAAGCATCCA
>JAZFRP010000234.1:0-6542 GCA_036445715.1 Candidatus Humimicrobiaceae bacterium
CCTGACAGGAATTCAGTATTTAAAATATTACCAGACAGATGGTGGCTATCAAAATTGATAAAATATATTGATATTATATAATAATATTCGAATATATCAATTATGATATTTGTTTAAATATCCTATCTGTAATATATATTTATTAAGTTTAAATTAATTTATTTTTAAGGAGGAAATTAAGATATGCCGATATTTAATTACAGGTGTTCTGATTGTGATAATGAGTTTGAAATCCTGTCCAGGCCAGGTGATAGCGAAGTAGAATGTTCCAATTGTGGTGGAAAAAATATAAAGAAGATATTCTCTTCATTTGATTTTAATATGAAGGAGTCAGCTGCAGGTGGAAATTGTCCTTCCGGCGGATGCCAGAATGGAAGCTGCGGACTAAACTAATAGAAAAGAAAAAACTAAATAAAAAAGAGTTATTCACTTAATAAGTGAGCGGCTCTTTTTTTTTGGACAATATTACCAAAACTAATACAGGCTTTCAAATGAACTAATTGATAAATTACCTATAGTTTATGATAAGATATTATATCTTATAAAAGAATTTTTAGGATAATATAACTTAAAAGTTTTCAATAATATTTAGTTAAATGCATGAATATTCAATAACAAGTTCAATGGTCGATATACTTGAAGATGTCGCAGAAAAAAATAGTTTAAAGAAAATAGCTAAAGTAAACATAGACCTCAATCCAATAGCAAATATTGAACCTGATTCAATAATTTTTTATTATGAATTCTTGACCAGGGACAATAAAATATTAAAAGATTCAAAACTAATTTTTAATATAAAGAAAATAAAAATTGAATGCAGGAACTGCGGTTATATTTTTGAAAAAGATGAGTTTATCCCAAGATGTCCGGAATGCGGCAGCAATAAAGTAAAAAATATTAATTTTGATGATATAAAAATAATATCGGTAGAGACCTGAAATATTTATTATGCAGCAATAAATCAAAAGTATCTGAAAGTTATATTGACTTAAAATGAGGGTACCGATAAAATAAAAAAGTAGTTTTTATTATTTGAATTACTTGATTTATAATTATTTGCACAATTTTTAAAATTATTAGCAATAGATTAAAAATGATTACTGTAAAATGATAAAAATAAATATTTATTAATATTATTGCTAATAGTAATTTGAAGTTTTAATTGTACAGGAGGAATTAGAAACATAAAGCTTGTTTTTTAGAATTTTTCTTAAACAGTAATCATAAATGTAGCAATTAAAATTAATGTATTTATATAAAATTTGTGTAAGTAGATTGTAAGTCGGGTATATTTATTCGACTTTTTTTATTTATATAGGAGGAAATAATGGATTGGTGGATAATTTTAATCATAGCCGGTGTTGTTGTTGTCGTCGGTTTTTTGCTCGGATATCTTTACAGAAAATATATTATTGATACTCGTTCAGGCTCGGTTGCTGAAAAAGCAGCTGCTCTGGTGGAAAATGCAAAAAAAGATGCTAGTAACATAAAAAAAGAAGCAATAATTGAGGGAAAAGAAGAAATACAACATCTTAAAGCAAGGACAGATGATGATATAAGAAAACATAAATCTGAATTAAAAAGAATTGAGGACCGTCTTTTAAACAAGGAAGATTCACTTGAAAAAAAATCTAGCTATCTTGAAAAGAAAGAACAGTCCGTGGGCCATAAGACAAATGAGCTTGATGCAAAAACAAAAAAACTTGATGATGTATTAAAAAAGGAAGTACTAAAACTTGAAGCAATCGCTGAGCTTACAAGAGAAGAAGCAAAAGCTATACTTCTTAAAAAAATAGAAGAAGATGCCAAGTATGAATCAGCTAAAAAAATAAGGGAGATCGAAGTAAAACTCAAAGAGGATGCAGATAAAATGGCAAAAAAAATCATCTCACAAGCAATACAAAGATGTGCAATGGATCATGTGAGTGAGACTACTGTATCAGTCGTAAACCTTCCAAGTGATGAGATGAAAGGTAGGATCATCGGGAGAGAAGGACGAAATATCAGGGTATTTGAGAACCTGACCGGAATTAATATTATAGTCGATGATACTCCCGAGGCTGTAATTCTATCTTCATTTGATCCTGTTAGAAGAGAGATTGCCAGGGTTACGCTTGAAAATCTCATCACGGATGGAAGGATACATCCGGCAAGAATTGAAGAGATGTATGAAAAAGCCAGTAAAATAATAAATAATGAGATAAAACTTGAAGGTGAGCAAGTTGTGTTCGACACAGGTATTTCAGGGCTTAATCCCGGGATAGTCAAAGTACTTGGAAGACTTAAATACAGGACAAGTTATGGACAAAATGTTCTTCTTCATTCAAAGGAAGTATCATTTATAGCAGGTATAATAGCAGCCGAACTCGGGCTTAATATAAAACAAGCCAAGAGAGCAGGCCTCCTTCATGATGTCGGTAAGGCGCTTACTCATGATATCGACGGCTCACATGCTGTCATAGGAGCTGAACTTACAAGAAGGCTTCATGAAGATGAAGAAATATGTCATGCTATAGAATCTCATCATAATGAGGTAGAAGTAAAATCTATTCTTGATGTAATAATACAAGCGGCAGACCAAATATCCGGAGGAAGACCCGGTGCAAGAAGAGAAACACTTGAAAGATATGTAAAGAGACTGGAAACTCTTGAAAAGATTGCAACAGAATTCACCGGAATTGAAAAAGCTTATGCCATACAGGCAGGTCGTGAGATAAGAGTAATTGTAAGACCTGAAGATGTAGATGAAGACAAGGCATTAATCCTGGCAAGAGATATAGCTAATAAGATAGAAAGTGAAATGGAATACCCTGGCCAGATCAGAGTGACGGTTATCAGGGAAAGCCGGGCTATTGAATATGCAAAATAGTTCTGATCTAAATAAATTCCTGGATCAGCTCAATATCAAGGATTCTCTGAGTGTTGAAGAGGATCTTGGAAACGGCTATGTAAGATTAAAAATATCGGAGGCAGAGCGCAGGCAGGCGCTTCAGGATATAAACTGTGTTGAAGATATTATTGTAGAGCTTCTTAGGAACAGCAGGGATGCCGGAAGTAAAAATATTTTTATCGGTACAAAGAGACTGGAAGATAAAAACAGGATAGTCAACTTTATTGATGATGGAGCCGGCATACCCCCAAATCTAAAAGACATCATTTTTGAGGCCAGGGTTACTTCTAAGCTCGATAATGGCAAAAAAGATACTTATGGTTTTCACGGAAGAGGGATGGCTCTTTTCTCGATCAAACTCAATGTGAACGATATAAGATTATCTTTTTCTGATAGATCAAAAGGAGCCTCATTTTATCTTGATATTGATCTGGATAAAGTCCCTGAGAAGAAAGACCAGTCCATTATCCCCCAGATCATTAAAATGGATGAGGATGTCAATATAATCGGGGGAGTCAATAATATCATTAAAACCATTATTGAATTTCAACTCCAGAATAAAGACATGAATTTTTTTTACGGAACCCCAACACAGGTACTTGCCACGATGCGAGAGATATTTAAGAGAGATAAAAACCAGGGTATTTACCCTTCTTTTGATGATTGGGAAAAATTAATTAATTTTATAGACCAGAATGATATAAAAATAACAGAGATACCGGTGCTGACTGATAATTCCAATTTGATGGGTGAGATAGCCGAGAAGATATTTAATATGAATATCTCACGCAGGGGCATACAAAGAGTAATGTATAATGAAGTAAAACCTCTTGTTCCACTAAAGCTTGATCTTTTAAGTTATACTATCATTGATGAGAGGCCGGAGTCTGAAAAGAAAGATAGAACCGGATCAAAAAAGAATGGTAAGAACGGTGATAGAATAAAATTATATGATGAATCGAAACTTGCCAGCAGGTTTAAAGATGAAGAAATAAGATGTATAATTGATTTATTAGAAGAAAGAATTAATGAACTTGGCAGTAAATATTTCGTTTCTGCAGGAAAAAACATAGAATTTAAAAGGTCAAACAATATAATAAAATTTATAATCGAATTAGTAGAAAAAGATTAAGAATGTAGCAATATGGATAATAGTATTAAATTATTAAAGGTCTCCTCTAAATCAAAACCAAATTCAGTAGCAGGTGCTATTGCGGGAATAATAAGAAGTGAAAGCAGAGTACAAGTACAGACTATTGGGGCAGGGGCTCTTAATCAGGCGGTAAAAGGTGTTGCGATAGCACGTGGTTTTATTGCACCGACCGGGCAGGAACTTGTATGCATACCCTTTTTTAAAGATATTGAAATAAATGGGGAAGTCAAGACTGCTATTGTTTTATCAATTGAATCCAGGTAAATCGATCCCACCTTCTTTTAACCTTCAAGAAATTTTAGTAAAAGTACGATATACCAAATTGTCGATGTAAAATATTTCATTGTAAGTTATTTGTAGGATAGCCTATGTATCAGATCAGTATATATAAAATTTAGAACTGACAGAAACTAAAATGTTAAAGGAATTAAAAATAAACAAAAATTTAACAGGGAAAGTCTATATAGAGACATTCGGTTGCCAGATGAACGAATATGATACCGGAAGGATGCTTTACCATCTGGAACAGATCGGTTATGGTCCATCAGAAAAACGTGATGATGCGGATATCATTATAATCAATACATGTGCAGTCCGAGAGAAAGCTGCAAACCGGCTTTTTGGACATCTGGGTAATTTAAAACCCTTAAAGGAAGCTAATCCCAACATGTTGATATGTGTTGGAGGCTGTACCGCACAAAACCTCAGGGACCAGATCCAAAAAAAGTGTCCTTTTGTTGATATTGTATTCGGCACCCATAATATTTCAGAACTTCCGGCATTGATAGATCAGAGGATAAAAGGAGAAAAAGGCATCTGCTCTATAATAAATGATGGTTTTGATCATGATCTTGATAAGATGAAAAGAACTTCGAGTTTTCAGGCTCTTGTGCCTATCACGACAGGATGCAATAATTTCTGTTCATATTGTATAGTCCCGTATGTCAGGGGAAGAGAGAAATCTATAGAACCGGACAGTATTGTTAAAAGTATTAAAGAGATAGTGTCAGAAGGAGTGATAGAAGTAACTCTCCTGGGACAGAATGTCAACTCTTATGGCAATGGTCTGGATAAGGACATAAATTTTTCAAATCTTCTGGAAAGTGTTTCTGGTATTGCTGGTTTAAAGAGGATCAGGTTTATGACTTCACATCCTAAAGATTGTTCTCCTGACCTGGTCAGGATCATTAAGGAAAGAGATAATATTGTCAATCATTTTCATCTACCACTGCAGGCAGGTTCAAACAGGATCCTTGAAAAGATGAATAGAAAATATTCAAGAGAGCAGTACCTGGATATTATAGATAATATTAGAAATAGTATCAGCAGCTCCACTATTACCAGTGATATAATCGTTGGTTTTCCGGGTGAGGAGAGAAAAGATTTTGAAGATACTATCGACATGGTACAGAGAATCAGGTTTGGCAGGGCCTTTACTTTTGTGTATTCTCCCAGGGAGGGCACAGATGCATCAAAGATGGAAGACACGGTTTCCATGGAAGAGAAGAAAAAATGGTTTAATGAGCTGCTGCAGATACAAAATAAGATATCCCTGGAGGAAAATGAGAAATTTAATGGAGAGAAGATTGAAGTACTAGTTGAAGGTAAGAGCCATAAAGATAGTAAATTGCTGGAAGGAAGAATGGAAAACAATATCGTAATAAATTTTAAAGGTAGTGCCAGTCTTATTGGGAAAATAGTCCCGGTCAGGATCGTCCATGCAAAGACTTTCCACATGATGGGGGAGCTTATTGATTAATAAATATTATGTATATCTAAATAAAAATAGGATTTCAGGGATACTGACGAAAGTATGAAAATACTAAAAGTAAGTGAATTTAAAGAATTAAAAAATACTCTTAAAAAGAATTCAATAGATATAGATCTACTGAAAGATAAACTGCTGAACCACAAAAAGATCATAGTGATCTGCGGACCTACAGGTATTGGTAAAAGCAAGCTTGGAATAAGCATTTCCAGTTTTTTAGGTACCGATATAATTTCTGTAGATTCAATGCAGGTATACCGTGGGATGAATATAGGGACCGATAAGATAGATACCGGGAATTATGGTATCAGACAGTATATGGTCGATATATTTGAACCTGACCATAAATTGTCGGTAATGGAATTTAAGAATACTGCGAAAAATATCATAAGCGAAGAATTTATTAAATCCCGGAAGATCCCGGTAATGGTCGGCGGTTCCGGCTTATATGTCAGGGCCATTATAGATGACCTGGACAAAGGCCCGGGAGAGGACAGGGAATTCCGAAAAGCCATTGAAGATGATATTAAAAAAAATAGTCCTAAAAAATATTATAATAAATTACTCAAAATAGACAGGGACTATGCCTTGAGAATAAGTGAAAATGATAGCAGGAGGATTATAAGGGCACTTGAAGTATTCCATTTTTCAGGAATACCATTTTCGCAGTTCCAAAAAGCCTGGGAAAGTAAGACAGAATATAAGGTGACCTTTATAGGCCTTAATAAGGA
>JAZFRP010000235.1:0-2979 GCA_036445715.1 Candidatus Humimicrobiaceae bacterium
TCTATTATGTGTGTAAAGTATATAATAATAATTTATATATTACAAGATATTTATATTATAATTTATATTATAATTATATTGTTATAAATAACAATATTTAATTTGATAATTAAATTACATAATTACAGGAATTATTTATCGAGTGGTTTCTATCATACAAGAAGATCTTAAGCGATGATCAAGACATGGTGGCATTTAAAAAATGACATAAATAGCCTGGGTGAAATAATTTTTTAGATTTTTGATTGAATCCCGGAGCTTCCTGGAGACAGACTTCTGGGAAATACCCATCTTCTTCCCTATTTCCTCCTGTGAAAAACCGAAAACATATTTGAGTATCAATATTTTTTTACTGGAACCCTTTAATTTATCTATCGCATCCCAGAGGATTATTTTATCTTCCATAACCAGGTCAAAACTTTTATACGATCTTGACTTAATAAGTTTTTTATCAAAACTGATATTATTGGTAGAAAAGGTATCAGGATTATCATCAAGGGAAAAATTATAAAATGCCGCTTCCCTTGCTTTAAGTATTTCGTCAATACCATCGATCGATAGATTCATTCCGACAGATATCTCTTGCCTGGTAGGATAACGAAAATTTTCAGATTCAAATCTTATTATGAATTCATTAAATAAACGATTTAACTTCCAGAGCCATCTTGGTATTTTTATTAATTTATTATCCCTTACATAGTGTTGAATCTCACCTTCAATACAGTAATATGCAAATGTCGAAAACTTATTATTTGATTTAGTATCATACCTGTTAATAGCTACCAGTAGTCCGGTATATGCTACCTGGAGTATGTCCCTGGTCTCTGAAGAGATATTTTTAAACTTGCCCGCTATTTTATGTGCAAGTTCTCTGTTCCTTTCAACAATAACAGCCAGTATTTCCGGATCATTTTTTTGATTATATAATTCGATCAGTTTTTCAACTGGAATATTCTTTAGTCTTAAAGGATCCTGATCTTCTGAATATATCGACCGGATATCATTCATTTGATTACCCTACATAGCCTGGTATATATTAAATAATGGTAGATACATCGCGATAACAATAGTCCCTACCAGAAGAGCTACGATTAAAAGCATTATAGGCTCAAGTATTGCAAGTAAAATTTCTATAGTACTGGCAACTTCAGCATCATAAAAATCAGATATCCTGATAAGGTTAGCATCAAGCGTACCGGTCTTCTCGCCAACTGCGGTCATCTGTACCATCATCGGCGGAAAAATATTATTTTTGGCCATTGGGCCTGAGATATTTTCTCCACGTCTTATATTGTTTTTTATTTCCCCTATTGCATCATCGATAAGGACATTATCAGTCACACTTTTTACTATATCCAGAGCTGAAAGTACCGGTACCCCGGCTCCCAGAAGAGTACCCAGGTATCTGGCAAACCTTGCAAGTGCCATCTTTTTAATAACAGCTCCCATTTTAGGTACGCTAATACGTATATTATCTACAATATATCGACCTCTCGGAGTCTCCCTGAATTTCTTGAAAAGATATCTTCCGCCCACTATAAGCACTACTGCAATAATATAAAAGTAGATAGTTTTAAACAGGTCACCAACCCGTACCACTATTCTTGTCATTAGGGGGAGCTGAACTCCGAGGTCATCATATATCTCCTTAAAAGTAGGCACCAGGAAAATAATTATTACCAGTGTGATTATTACTGCAAATGCCAGTACAAATTTTGGATATGCGGTCTTATTCCTTATCTGAAGCCGTATTTCTTCATCTTTTTCAAGAAAATCAGCAAGGTTTTCCATGGATTCATCCAACACACCTCCTGTTTCCCCGGCTCTTATAAGACTTATATATAATCTTGTAAAGATCTTATGTTTACCCATTGCCTCAGAAAGGCTATGCCCTGATTCTATATCTCTTCTTACTGTTGTGATCACCTCAACAAATTTAGGGTTTGCTGTCTGTCGTTCAAGTACTACAAGAGACTCTATCAGGGACATTCCGGATGTTATAAGAGTAGCAAATTGGCGTGTGAAAACAGAAAGGTCCCTGTTCTTAATACGGTTTAAAAAACTAAAACTGGTACCCTTACTCTTTGTTTTTCCTTCTTTACTTTTTTTTATATCAAAAACAAATAGTCCCTGATCTTTTAATACACCTACAAGGACATCTTCGTTTGCTGCTTCCAGCGAACCATCAATTATTTCTCCATTTTTATCTCTTGCCTTATAATCGAATACTGCCATAATTTCCCTTAGTAAATATAATTTAATTTATATTTTAACCTGACAAAACTTCTTATACAATCATTCTTTGCATTTCTTCTCTATTATGTGCTTTTTCCATACAACGATCCCTGGTTATCTTCCCTTGTTTATACAGGTTGGCCAGGGACATATCCATAGTCATCATCCCTCTTTTACCCCCTGCCTGTATTGCAGTATATATCTGGTGAGCTTTTGATTCTCTTATCATATTAGCAATAGCTGCATTAACAAACATAAGTTCTGTGGCTGCTACCCGTCCATCCCCCTGGGCATTTGGAAGTAATTGCTGTACCAGTACTGCTCTCAAAGTGGTCGCGAGCTGCGTCCTCACCTGTCTTTGCTGATGTGTTGGAAATATATCGATTATCCTGTCTATGGTCTGGGGTGCATCCTGTGTGTGAAGAGTTGAAAATACAAGATGGCCGGTCTCAGCAGCTGTAAGGGCGCTGGATACTGTTTCAAGGTCCCTCATCTCTCCGACCATAATTACATCAGGATCCTCGCGGAGCACAAATCTCAAAGCAGAACTAAATGATAGAGTATCCGCTAAAACTTCCCTCTGGCTCACTATGCTATTATTATGCGTAAAAAGATATTCAATGGGATCTTCTACCGTTATGATATTTTCTGCCCTTATCTGGTTTATTTCATCTATTATTGCTGCAAGTGTCGTAGATTTTCCGGAACCTGTAGGACCTGTCACAAGGACCAGTCCCCTTGGAT
>JAZFRP010000236.1:0-3946 GCA_036445715.1 Candidatus Humimicrobiaceae bacterium
AACAGGTCTATAACTATCTTGGTTTGTTTGCCCTCATGACTATTGTTGTTTATTCTACAAATTGGGCCGGAGTCTGTGATGGAGAGCTCTGGGGACCAGGAACAATTTTCTGGTTTTGGCTATCGATCGCCACAGGTATTGTCCATCAATTCTGTGTCTGGTTTTTTTGGCGGACAGAACTACATCTCAAATTAATAAGTAAGTGGTTCGGCAGGAGAGCATTTTTAATATGGACAATATTATTTAATATCCTGTTTGTCTCCCGTTTTTTATTTGTTTTTCTTCTGGGGTATGCCAATCGCGGCACATGGGATATAAATCCGATTTTTGGTTACGTGCTGTCATTTATTATCCTGATACCAGCAATCTATACGTTTTATTCCGTTAAAAAATATTTTACTTTAAAACGGGCATTAGGTATCGATCACTTTGATACTTCTTATCGAAAACTTGGGCTGGTTCGCGAAGGGATTTTTAAATATACCCCTAATGCCATGTATATTTTCGGTGTGATGATAGTCTGGATCCCTGCCTTAATATTTGCATCCAAAGCCGCACTTATTTCTGCTTTATTTAATCACGCATATCTCTGGGTACATTATTATACTTTAGAGTTACCTGATATGAAGAGGATCTATGTTAGCAGATAAATCTATGATCATAAAAGTATCAGCCATCGATGTATTAGATAATTTTATTTAATTTAAATAAGAAAAGGACAGTATGGTAAACCAGAACGGATCAGGAAAAAAGATCACAAAAGAAGACAAAAAAAATATGGATTATGGCAAACTTCTTGCCAGGTCGCTTAGAGTATTTTTTAAAGATGCCCTCCGTATTTCTTTGAGAAATCCGTCACAGGCATATTTTTTCTTTAAAACAATATGGAACCAGAGGAAAGCTTCCAGGGTAAGACAGAATTGGGAAAGCCAGGGCGTACATGTCCCACCTATAATGGTCTACAGCATTACCGACAAGTGTAATCTTCAGTGCAAGGGTTGCTATAATCAAAATTTGAGGCAATCCTCCAAAGAAGAGCTAAGCATTGATAGGATGCATGGAATCATATCTGAGGCAAATGAACTCGGGATCTCTTTCATAGTACTGGCAGGAGGGGAGCCTCTCACCCGTCCGGAAATATTAGATATAACCGGTAGTTTCCCCGATATCATATTCCTGATATTCACTAATGGTCTTCTAATGGAGGGAGAAGAGCTTATAAAACTTAAGAGGCAAAAAAATGTGGTGCCTATTCTAAGTCTGGAAGGCTATGAGAAAGATACGGATGAACGCAGGGGGAAAGGGGTCCATGATGCCCTGCAAAGAATAATACGGAAATTAAAAAACAAGAGGGCTTTTTTCGGGGTATCTTTGACTATAACCAAATATAATTTTGATACTATTATTAATTATCAATTCATACAGGGACTTACCCGCCTGGGCTGTAAAATATTTTTTTTACCAGAGTATACAGCGATCAGGGGTGGCACCGAAGATTGGGTACCCACTGTAAAACAGAGGACAAGTACTCCGGGCATAATGAAATCATTCAGAGCTCAATTTCCAGCTATATTTGTTGCTCTTCCAAGCGATGAAGAGGAATTTGGCGGATGTCTTTCCGCCGGAAGGGGATTCATACATGTCAGTGCAGAAGGTGATCTGGAACCTTGCCCGTTTGCTCCATATTCAGATACTAATTTAAAAGATACGCCCTTAAAAGATGCCCTGCAATCTGAATTCCTGAGAACGATCCGCCAGAATCATGAACAACTGCATGAAACTGATGGCGGATGTGCCCTCTGGGTAAAGCGTGAATGGGTACAATCTTTACTTCAATAAATATATCCTCACCTATTCCGATATAGCTGGTTTTAATTTCACCAGTATTGTCATCCGGATCAAAGATACCAAATATTTATAGAATTATGTAAGTGCAGCTTATATAATTGATTTATAGCGATAAATCGAGTTATTTTATTAATATGCCTTTTTAATATACTTGGAGGGTTTTTGCAAAAAAAGACCATAGTCATTCCCACATATTGGGGTCCCCCTGAGGATGCTGATCTACAGGAAGACATAGTGTTTGACCACCCCACCCCTCTTGATCAGGCAGGTACGCTTGGAAGAGCACTTAAAAGTATTGATATACTAAACAGAACTGATTTTTCAGTAGTATTAATTGTGGCATCAACTCTAAATAGTATTGAAAATGAAGTGATAGACAGGGTCAAGGAGATCTGCAAGCCCATTAAGGAAAAGATCGATATAAGTCTCATCCATCGAGATAACCTGAATAAGTTAAAGAATAAACTTCTAAATGATGATGTTCCCCCTGATGCCCGCGCTTTAATAAATCTTGATAATTATTCTTCGGTAAGGAATATGTGTTCTCTTGCCGGAATCCTAAATGGTAGTGAGCTTATTGTCTTCGTAGATGATGACGAAGTCTTTGCAGACAGTAAATTTATCGACAAAGCAGTGAAATTTGTGGGTACAGAGATTGAGGGAGAAAAAATATTGGCCGTAGCCGGGTATTATATTGATAGCAATAGGAAGTATAGATTAGATGAGACCAGCGTACCCCTGTGGAAGAAAGAGCACTGGAACAATGTATTTGCAATGAATCAGGCTTTTGACCAGATTATTGGTAAAGGTCCCAGACTAAAACCGACCCCTTTTGTTTTTGGCGGGAATATGGTGATTCACAGGGATTTACTGGCAAATGTACCTTTTGATCCTGCTATTACCAGGGGTGAAGATATTGATTTCCTGATCAATACCCGGATAAGTGGTACGAAATTCTGGCTGGATAATACTCTCTCTATAATGCACCTTCCACCATCTAAAAAAAATCCACAATGGCTGAGTTTCAGGGAAGATATTAAAAGATTCTTATATGAGAATAAAAAGGTCTCAGACCACAGTCATTTAAACGGAGTAAGTAAAAACGAACTGATGCCTTATCCCGGTCTTTTTTTGGGAGAGGATCTGGAGGAGAAAATACTTGCAGCCAATAAGCTTCTTTATGATGATTATAAGGAAGCTGGAGATCAATATAGCATGGAGCAGTGTAACATCAATGAAGAGATAGTCAAAACGGAAAGCAATAAAGCTATTGATACCAGAAAATGGCTTTCAGAACTACAATCAAATTGGAAGATCCTTACTGATGCTTCGGCAGGAATCGGCATACCGTATTAAAGCTTTTTGTTTAATTGAATTTTATCCTATTTCCATTATAATATGTTTCTTAATGTTTAAAGATACTACAGTGTATCGTAAAGGGAGGATTTTTGAGTTACAAGATCAAGAGCAATAAAAAGATAGATAATAACAAAGTAAAATTGGTACTGGAGATATCCAATAGTTATTTCAAAAAGCAGATTGGCAATGCCTATAAAGAGATAGCTAAAAAAGCAAATATACCCGGTTTTAGAAAAGGCAAGATACCACATCAGGTCATTGACTCTAATTTTGGAAAGCCATATGTCCTTCAGGAAGCTGCGAGCCGTTCCATCTCAGAACTGTACCCGGAAATAATAGATGAGTCAGGGTATAAGCCTATCGATTATCCGAAGATAAATATAACACAGGTAGAAGAGGACAAGCCGCTGGGTTTTGAAGCAGAGATCGACCTGGAACCAGAGATAAGGCTCCCAAAATACAGGGGGATAAAAGTAAGTGCTGCTCCGGCAGGAGTAAGTGAGGAGGAGCTCCAACAGCAGATTGATAATATTAGGAAAAATTATGCTACTCTTGAACCGGTCGAAGACGATAAAATTGCTTCTGAAGGTGACTTTGTAACCATAGATTTTGACGGCAAGATCGAGGGTAAGGAATTTGAGGGAGGAAGCGCCCAGGATTATTCACTGGAGCTGGGTTCAAAGACCCTTTTCCCTGAATTTGAGACCAGTATTGCCGGAATGAAAAAAGGTGAAAAGAA
>JAZFRP010000237.1:0-2381 GCA_036445715.1 Candidatus Humimicrobiaceae bacterium
CATCTCTTTATAATTATTTAAGTAATTTCCCCCGATGATAAGTTTTGCATCCTTATAGATCGCCCCTTCTACATCCGGCAGGTGAAAATCCCCTTTATGGAAAAAACTTGGGAGCTTTTCATTAAACAAATCTTTTTGGAACAGGTGATTTCTACTTATGTTTATAAAAGGATGATCATGGTCCCCAATTTTAATCTCTGAGATGGGACGATGGTTATTTTCCCTACCATTCACTTTTAATCCTTTTTCTATCGCAATCTCATAGAAAGAGAAGTAGAGCTCCTCTTTCCTCACGTCCAGGCAGGGCGCAATTATAATCGGGATTCCGGAGCTCAAGCTTTTTTTTATAAGCCTGGTATTTGAATGGGCAATACCCAGGGCAAAAACATCAAGTGCATTGATCCCGTATGCCGGCTTACCAAGAACCCAGGAAAGAGTCTTTATGATACTTATACCTATACGTGTTCCTGTAAAGTCTCCCGGCCCCGCATTTATACCCAGGACATCAATACCATCCAGGTCGATTTGGCCCTTCCTGATAACCTGGTCAATATGGGTCATAATCTTTTCCATATGCTTCAGGCACTTACTATCAGAGATCCCGGAAATGATGTCTCCGTCCCTGCTAAGATTTACTGTCAATTTCTTTGTTGTGCTGTCCAGGCTTAAAACATACATTATGTGTGCCGGATATCCTCTCTTGCCAATATCTTTTTTAGCTTTATAAGTTTCTTATCCCAGTAATTGCTGCTGCTGCTGAATCTGATGATCCTGCTATTCATACTTTCTTCGTCTTTAATGATGTAATTAAAACTTATGCTTAAATAGTCTTTCTTTATGTATTGCCTGATCTTTTCTCCCCATTCTATACACAATACAGCCGAATCATCATATATATGATCATCGAGACCGATATTGTCAAACTCATCGATCCCATCCAATCTATAAAAATCAATATGTACAAGCTTTAGCTTTCCCGCATTATATAAGTTTAAAATAGTGAAGCTCGGGCTTGAGAGGTTTTCCTTTATCCCCAGGCCTCCTGCAAGACCGGCTATAAAAGTAGTCTTTCCGCCACCAAGCTCGCCGGAGAAAATTATTATATCCCCGCCTTCCAGTACTTTTGAAAATTTCTTTCCAAGGTCTATAGTCGCCGGTGATGATTTTGAGAGTATCTCCAAATGCATATTAAAATAATCCTAGCTGTTCTTTGTCATCATTCTTATTATCTTCTTTGTCGTCATTCTCTTTATCAACGGGAGATGGTTCTGTCTTATTCCCTGAATCCAACAAGCCCTTTATTCGCAAGAAATCATTTTGCAGTATCTCTATCCTGGAAGGATTATAAAGTACTGCCGCAGGGTGATTTATGGGAAGAATTGTCCTTCCGTCTCTGTGGAACACTTTTCCCCTTAGTCCCGTTATGCCATGGCTCGTATCAAGTATGAGTTGTGTCGAATACTTGCCAAGGGTACATATGATCTTTGGGTTTATTATATTTATTTGTTCAAAAAGATATTCCTTGCAGGTATTTATCTCATCGGTCACAGGGTCCCTGTTGCCGGGAGGTCTGCACTTTAATACATTGGCAATAAATACTTCTTTTCTATTCATACTTATAGACTCAAGCAGATCATCAAGTATTTTGCCGGCTCTCCCTACAAAAGGAAGACCCTGAAGATCCTCATTTTTACCTGGAGCTTCCCCCACAAACATAAGCTCTGCAGCTGCATTTCCACTTCCAAAGACAAACCTTGTCCTGTCTTCATGAAGCCCGCACTGTTGGCAATCATTTATCTTGTAAAAGAAGCTTTTAAGTTTTTCTCTTTTATCTTCCATAAAATCTATCTATTGGTTTATGAAAATAATAGCACAAAGTTTAATGACTATAATAATTATTTATGGATTATTATCAATGTATTTTAAATATGTCTTTATTATTTACAATATATCCTTTTTTATTTATTATTTAGTATGTTTAGTAATGAGTATCCGGTAGGAAAAAAATGAGAGCAAAAAAACTGCTAATAATTGCTTTAGTCATAGCAATGATCTCTATCAGTTTTATAGGATGTACACCCGAGCCTGTATCAATAGAGTCAATAATTATCAGCAAGGATATTGGTCCGGACTCTGTCCCGATCGACCCGGCAACAGAATTTGAGCCAGGTACTTCGATAATCTATATTTCCGTAAAAGTCAATAATATGACCCCGGATGATAAACTTACTGTTATCTGGAATTATCTTGAGACCGGGGATGAGATCAGTACCACGGACTTTATTACAGAGGAAGCCGGTTCAGGTTATGTAGGGTTTAATATAATAAAGATGGATCAGGGTTTCCCCACAGGGAACTACAATGTGCTTGTCTATTTGAAT
>JAZFRP010000238.1:0-2291 GCA_036445715.1 Candidatus Humimicrobiaceae bacterium
CATAGATATAAATGAAAAGAAAAAATTTTTTCAAGACAAAAGAGTTGACAATCAACAAAATATAACATAAACTAATAACAAACAACACAATCAAACATAAAGTAAAATATGTTATCTGTAGAAAGAAAACTAAAGATTGCTGAGATGGTAGGTAAAAATGGGGGTATAAGGACCTCTGAACTTTCAGACATATTTAGTGTTTCCGAGATGACAGTACTGCGGGATCTTGCTACCCTTGAAAAGCAGGGCGTACTCACCAGGGTCTATGGAGGAGCAGTGTCCTCCCAGAGCTATTCAGTAGAAACTCCAAATATTGTCAGGGAAAAGATACGGACCACTGAAAAGAATAAGATTGCCTCACTTGCTTCAAAACTCATAGATGAAGGCGATAATATTTTCCTTGACGGATCCACTACTACTCATGCTCTTGCGAAAAGATTATATAATTTTAAAAAAATAAAAGTTGTTACAATAGGTCTTGATATATTAAATGAGTTAAAAGATATTGAGGGCGTAGAAGTGATCAGCCCCGGGGGAGTACTGGATAAGGTCACAATGAATTTCCTGGGCAGGAGTACCGAAGAATTCTTGGAGAACCTCAATTCTGACAAAGCCTTTATATCGACAACGGCTATTTCTATAAAAGCAGGGCTTACTGAACCGAACCCGCAGCAAACATTTATAAAGAAAATAATGCTTGAGAATGCCCAACAAAAGATACTTCTTGCAGATAATAGCAAGTATGATGTGATAGCCCTCAACAGGATATGCGACCTGAGTGATCTTGATGTTATTATAACTGATAATAAACCTGATGATAAATATTTTCATTTCTTTAAACAAAATAATATAAAAGTACTATATTGACAGCAGGCAAATAATGAGACTTGCAAAAGTTATAGGAAACGCAGTTTCCGTTTCAAAACATGAAAGACTTGAAGGTATAAAGCTTCAGATCATAAAGCCTGTAGATCCTGAAGGAAAGAAGATATCTAAACCTATTATAGTAGCTGACTACCTTAATTCAGCGATCGGAAGCCTGGTCTTCTGGATAGAGGATGGAGTGACTATATGCAAATGGATGGGAATAAAAAGTATACCTTTAAGAGGTTCTATTATAGGGCAGGTCGATAAGATAGATCTCAAGGACAAGACGATAAACGGTTAGGCTGATATGAAACTTGTAAAAATAATAGGAAGTGTCACATCTACCATAAAAGACGAAACGCTTAAGGGCTTTAAATTGCTTATAGTACAAACTGTAGGAACAGATCTTAAATATACAGGTGATTATTATGTAGCGGCAGATACGGTTGGAGTGGGTGAAGGCGAATTGGCCCTTATCGTAACAGGAAGCACAGCAAAGCAGACCGAAGCGACAAAAGGTAAAAATATCGATGCGACCATAATTGCAAAAGTAGACAGGGTAAACCTGGAGAAATAATGGATAGACAGAGATTAGATATCATAAAAAAGGCAGGAGTGGTAGGGGCCGGAGGAGCCGGGTTCCCTACTCATGTAAAGCTTGATGCAAAGGTGGACACCCTTATCATAAATGCAGCAGAATGTGAACCTCTTATAAACGTTGACAAGCAGCTTCTGGAGTTTTATTTTGAAAAGGTGCATTCGGGCATGAAGGCAGCTGCGGAACTTGTTGGAGCAAAAAGGGTAGTGCTGGCTATAAAGGAGAAGAACAAGAAAGCAGTAGAGGCTATTGAAAGCTTCAATAGTGATGGTTTTAATTTTGAACTTTCAAAACTGGGTGATTTCTATCCTGCAGGTGACGAGCAGGTGCTGGTAAATGAGATCACTGAGAGGATAGTCCCTGAAGGAGGGATACCTCTCCAGATAGGCGTTGTGGTCATAAATGTTGAGACCCTTCTAAATATTGTAAATGCCATTAGCGGGATCAAGGTAATTGATAAGTATATTACTATAAATGGAGAAGTAGAAAAACCCATGACCCTGCTTGTCCCTGTAGGTACAAGCGTCAGGCAGTTAATAGATTACTGCGGGGGGATCAAGGGAGAAGGAATGGCAGTTTTGGACGGCGGTCCGATGATGGGCAAGATGATTGATCCTGAAAGCTATTCAGTGAAAAAGACAACCAAATCCATCCTTGTTTTACCTGAAGACAATGTGGTCATTGAGAATAGAAAGAGAGCTATCAGTACAGATATGAAGAGAGCCCAGGCAATATGTTTGAGCTGCCGCATGTGTACGGATCTTTGTCCAAGATACCTGCTTGGCCATGATCTTTTTCCTGATGAATTGATGAAGAGACTTTATAA
>JAZFRP010000239.1:0-2413 GCA_036445715.1 Candidatus Humimicrobiaceae bacterium
GAGCTTATCCCTCTTCCGGATGGAACCTCTTATAATTCATATCTTGTAAAGGGAAGTGATAAAACAATCCTTATTGACAGTGTGGATCCTCCGATGCTGGATACTCTTCTAAAGAATTTATCGGGATCAGGTATAGAAAAAATTGATTATATTATCTCACAGCATGGAGAACAGGATCATTCAGGTTCCATTCCAGAACTGATAAATAGATTTCCTCAAGCCCGGATCATTACAAATAAGAAATGCATGAATATACTTATGGATCTTTTACAGGTTTCTGAGGATAGATTTATGGTCGTGGAAGACGGCGAAGAACTCTCACTTGGTGGTAAGACATTTAAATTCATCCTGACCCCATGGGTGCATTGGCCGGAAACTATGTCAACTTATCTTGTGGAAGATAAAATACTTTTTTCCTGTGATTTTTTCGGTTCGCATTATGCGACAGACAAGCTTATGGTCTCTGGAACCGGATGGGAAAAGATAGAACCGGCAGCAAAAAGATATTTTGGGGAGATCATGCTACCATTCATTACAAGTATCAGGAAGAATATTGAGAAGCTAAAAAATTATGATATAAAGTTTATAGCCCCCAGTCACGGACCGGTCCACGATGATATAAGTCATATAATGAGATCCTATGAGGAATGGACATCTGGCAAACTCTCAAATAAAGTTATTATCCCTTATGTATCCATGCATGGAAGTACAGAAATAATGGCCAAACATCTAAAATCTTCACTGGAGAAAAAAGGGATAGAAGTATTGCTTTTTCACATGGTAGAAGATGACCTCGGGGATCTTGCCGCATCGCTTATAGATGCTGCTACTATCGTAATAGCTACACCGACTGTTCTTGCCGGGCCCCATCCCCAGGCTATCTATGCAGCATATCTTGCAAAGATCTTGAGGCCGAAAGTAAAATTTATTTCCATTATTGGTTCATATGGCTGGGGAGGAAAGACTGTTGAGATACTTGCAGACATTGTTTCGACCCTTAAGGCTGAAATACTTGATCCGGTTATAATAAAAGGACATCCGATCGAGGCTGATCTTAAAGCCCTTGACGACCTTGCAGATAAGATATCCTTAAAACATTCAGAGATGACCGGGTAGTCCCGGAATATTGAAATATTCCTTAATATGAAAGACAGAGAGCCAGCCGGTAAAAAAATTTATAAAAAGAATAAACTCAAAAACAGGCTTGATGAGCTTTACGGGAAGTATAATCACAGGAAATTTATCCACCCCGATCCCCTGGAGTTTCTTTATGTATATGATGATCTAAGGGACCGGGAAATAGTCGGACTTGTGTCTTCATCGCTTGCATATGGAAGAGTTGTGCAGATCCTTAAAAGTGTGAATATTATACTGGATAAGATGAAGCCTTCACCATACAGGTTTATACTTGAAACAGGACCAGAATATCTGGAAGAATGCTTCAAAGACTTTAAGCACAGGTTTACTGCCGGAAGTGAGATAGCAGGACTTTTAACAGCGGCTGCCCAGATGATAAAAGATTCAGGATCACTCAATTCTGCTTTTTTAGAAAATTATAATAGCAGAGATGACAATATCATCCCGGCTTCTCTTGATTTTTGTAAAAACATCTCTATTTTATCGAATAACTCATGCTGTACCCTTATACCATCACATACAGGCGGAAGTGCCTTTAAGAGGCTCAATCTTTTTCTGCGTTGGATGATAAGGCATGACAGGGTCGATCCGGGAGGCTGGAAGGGTATACCTGCAGCGAAACTGATTATTCCGCTTGATACCCACATGCACCGCATCTCGCTGCATCTGGGGTTAACAGACAGGAAGCAGGCAGATATAAAAACTGCTGTAGAGATCACGGAATCATTTAAAAAAATTGAAAAAAATGACCCGATAAGGTATGATTTTGCATTAACCAGGATTGGGATAAATAGTCTTCCCGAAGAGCTATAGCAGATGAGCTTTAAAAAAATATTTTAAAGTTATATAATAAGATTTATCATATAATATATAGAATAAAGTATTAATAAATATATTAAGAAGGTGAGAGATTGAAGATGAGGAAAAAATTATTATCCAGGGCAAAGTTTTTAATGGTCTTTGCAATTATCCTGGTACTCATAATAACCATTATGCCGATTACCTTAAGCGGTGGTTCGGCAGAACAGATACAGGCTTTTGTGACCAGGTTTTATGTTCAGTGCCTGAATAGGCAACCTGATTCCGGCGGACTTGATGAATGGGTCGGCAGGCTTATGAACGGTTCAAAGACAGGAGCAGATGTTGCCCAGGGATTTGTATTTAGTGAGGAGTTCCTGGCCAATAATCACGGAAATGAAGCATTTCTGACTATCCTGTATAGTGCATTCTTTAACCGCCAGCCCGATGCTGAAGGCTATGGTATATGGCTCAGCCG
>JAZFRP010000240.1:0-3287 GCA_036445715.1 Candidatus Humimicrobiaceae bacterium
CCTTCTGAAGGAACAAAATATGCCTTGATGACAACATTTATGGATCCCAGGACCATCGCTCTTAAAAAAATAGAAGCCCTTATGACAAAGAAGGGGATAAAAAAGGTTACTGATAATTTCAAAGTGAAAGTATTAGGTTTAAAGGGTCCATTAGAAGAATATAGTACACAGCTCAGAAAATTTGCCGATGAGCTTATCAAGTAATTGTTTATATGGATTTTACTTTATTACTTGATAGCTGATTGTAAATACACAAAATATGTGATCAGTAAAAATATTATATGAATGAATTTGGAAATATGGCTCCGAAGATCAAAAAGATCTTAATTATTATAATTATCGTAATACTAAATATATCCATTCTATTTATATATGGATGTTTCTTCCCTTTTGGGGCCAAGCAGGGAAGCCGCAGCAGATATGAACCTGAGATAGTAGTGACCTATAAAGAAGCAGTCAGGGAAAGCGATTATACAATTCCGGAAACCCGACCATTTCTTATGGGGTTTACTCCATTTCCATATGACTTTTCGCAGGATGCACTTGATTTCACCTATGCAAATATAAACTATCATTCGGACCTGGTGATCCAGCACCTGGATAATGGTATACCATGGGAAGAAGCCCTGGAAGATTCCGACTTTCCTGATGGACTTATTTATGACTTTAATGACAGGGTCTCAAGAACCGGTGAGGATAAAGCAATTTATCTGGCGATCACTCCCCTCTCCAACCAAAGGAATAGTATTGCCGGATACTGGAGAGAGTCCCAATATTTAGAATTGACAGAGAAATGGAAAGCTAAAAGTTTTAGCGACCATGACGTCATGCAGGCATACCTCAATTATTGTAAATTCGTAATAGAGAAATTTGAACCGGAATATTTTGCATATGGGATAGAAGTCAATATGCTGGGATACCATGATCCACAAGCTTTTGGAGAGTTTTTAGTCCTGGCAGAGAATGTTTATAAATCTTTAAAAGAATCTTACCCGGACCTTCCAATATTCCTGACCATCCAATTAGAGACTTTCCTTACCTATTTCGAGGACCAGGAAAATATTGTAAAAAGTCTACTGCCTTTTACGGACTATATAGCTATCAGCAGTTATCCTTTCGGCAATTTTGCCTATCCCGGGGATATACCGGATGATTGGTTCAGCAGACTATATGATATGTCCCCTGAAAAGCCGGTTGCAATAACAGAGACTGCATACCTTGCCGAGGACCTGACTCTTGAAAGATTTAACGGCAATACAATAGAAGGCAGCCAGGATTATCAGTTGGAATACCTGGATCTTCTATTTAACCAGATGGCCGGTATTGATTGTAGATTTATAACCTGGTTCGTAATAAGGGATTATGACCAGGCCTGGCTGGTAATGGAAGAACAGGGAGCAGACGAGATCATTAAGAGCTGGCGGGATACTGGTCTTATAGATGAAGCTGGAAAACCGAGAAAGGCCCTGGATTATTGGGACAGTTGGCTTTCACTTCCAAAATAGTTACAGATATAAACATTTTTTAGAGCTCTTTTTCTGAAGTATATTCGTGTACTTCTATTTCCCCTTTAAGCCCCAGGATAACACCATCAGCCATAGCCTGGAGTTCATCTTCACCGGGATAGATAAATATATTATCAGTCAGGAATTTGATATTTGACCTTATAATAGATATAAAAGTTTTAGAATATGCAAGTCCCCCGGTTATGACTATCCCATCAACTTCTCCGGCCACTGGAGCTGCAAGGGCTGCAATTGCTTTTGTGATCTTATATGCCATCGCATCTATGACGAGCTTTACCTTCTTATTATTTCCTTTCATATAAATTTCCATTACTTCCTGGAAATCATTTGTCCCGAGATATGCATACATACCGCCCCGGCCATAGAGCATCTCAAGACTTTCCTGGTAATCTAATTTATTTTCAAAGGCATATTTTAAAAATGTACCTGCCGGGATCCCGCCGGATCTTTCCGGGCTAAAGGGTCCTTCCCCTGCGATAGCATTATTCACATCTACAATTTTACCTTTTCTGTGGAGCCCTACAGATATCCCTGATCCGAGATGGGCAATGATCAAGTTTAAATCACTGTATTGTTTTCCTAATTCTACCGAAGCTCTCCTGGCAACGCTCTTCTGGTTAAGCGCATGAAAAGCGCTTACCTTGTGGATCTCCGGATGACCGGTTATTCTTACGATAGGCTCCAGCTCATCCACGCATACTGGATCAAGAATATAGGCTTTTTTACCATATTTGGATGCAATTCTTTGAGCTATAAGCGCTCCAAGATTAGAACTGTGCTCCCCGTATTTTGCAGACTTGAGATCATTTATCATATCCTGGTTTACCATATAGAGGCCGCTTTCCAGGGGCTTGAGAAGTCCTCCCCTGCCAATAAAATGATCTATGTCTGAAGTCCGGATATCATTATCCCTTAAAAAAGTGCCAATGGACCTGGACCTGAATTCCAACTGGTCCAGGATATTTGAAAACACTTCAAGATCTTTCTTATCATGCCTTATTGATTTCTGGTTTAAGAGTTTATTGCTTTTAAAAAATCCTATTTTTGTGGAAGTATTCCCCGGATTAATAGCAAGTATCTTATCCATTTAAATATCCCCGGTTTATAAAACATTTAGTATATTTAAATGAATATAATATATTTGCCTATGCATTTCAATTCCCCGGCAGGTATTTTACCGGATTATGATATTATTATTAAAATATATCACTCCTGAAGGGATAAGATGAAAAAGGATCATAGTTTTGATGAGGTAATGAAGGAGCTAAAGTCTAAAGCCAGACCAGAAAATGTGGAAGGTATGGCCAGGTTTGGCATTACTGGAGTTAAGCGACTGGGACTTTCAATGCCTGAGCTCCGCAAAATGGGAAAATCTATTGGGAAAGACCACGGCCTCGCATTGAAGTTATGGGACACAAAGATACCAGATGCAATGATACTTGCTGCACTCATTGATGATCCATCTAAAGTCACGGAAAAGCAAGCTGACAGCTGGGTAAGGGACATAGGCTCCTGGGATGTGTGTGACCAGTTGTGCATGAATCTTTTTGAAAGGATCCCTTTTGCGGAAATAAAGATACTTGAATGGTCAAAAAGGGACGAAGAATATGTAAAGAGGGTTCCATATGCAATGATAGCCTGCATCGCCTGGCATGATAAGAATGCATCCGATGATTACTTGATGGGCTTTTTCCCAATTATAAAAAGTGGTGCCACCGATAACCGTAATTATGTAAAAAAAGCTGTCAGCTGGGCCCTGCG
>JAZFRP010000241.1:0-2386 GCA_036445715.1 Candidatus Humimicrobiaceae bacterium
AGGTATTCCCTGATCTCATTCAGATATGCTGAGTATATCTGAGCTTTTTCACGATCTATTAAAAGGATCCCATAACTTTTATAATTCCTGAGATATGCCCTCAGATTTTGTATATATGGTTTAGGATCTATTACAATTCTTGAACGCAAGATGAATGGCACCCTTATTTCCTTCCAAAAACCATCTGTTGAAGCAAATACAATAATGGTCCTTGTTGAGTCCGCCTTAAATTTTTCACTTAAATATACTTTTGCTTTTTCAAGGGCAGAAGCGATCTTCTTTTTTTGACTCCTGTCAAGGTCAGTACTTTTATCCAGGCCGGTCTTTTTTTCTTTTACCATGGAATTTAACCTGGTAAGGTAACTTTTCCTTGAAGTCCTGAGACCATCCACAAGCAAGTACACGGATACTACATGATTGCCGGGAGACTGGTAGTCATATACCTCCTCCAGTCCGGAGATATTGATCACATTTCCAGGTTTTTTAAGCATTAGTCCCGCCTCCTATTGGTATATTAATAATTTATTACTCATAATATAGTGACAGTGACCTGTATTCCAGGTGTTCCAAAAAAAGGCTTATAATTATATTTTTAGGAAATTTAATATGCAAAAAATGAAGAAAAAAGTTTAAATTTTTTTTAAAATTAATTATCATTGAATTGCCGGTACTGCTATTATTCGTCTATTGACAATATAATTATACAATATTATCTAAGAAGCAGGAAAGAGGGTGTCCGTGCTTAGTTACCTGGGTTACAAGTTGGTGGAGCTTCTAGCCATAGTCCTTCCCTATCCGTGGATAATTGCTGTCGCAGTTTCGGCAGCAAGATTATGGTATGCTTCAGGTGTTAATGTTAATATAATAAAGAAAAATATATCCAGGGCATTAAACCTCGAAATAGATGATCCTGAAGTCCACAGGATAGCAGTAAAAGTTTTTACAAACTGGGGTAGGAATATCACAGATTTCATGAGGCACCGGGTAGTTTCCAGGGAGACTTTAAGATCAAGAGTGAGCGTTGAAGGAATAGAATATCTTGATGGAGCACTCAAAGAAAAAAAAGGTGTGGTTATAATATCTTCCCATATTGGAAATTTCGAATGGGGTGCATGCAGGCTTGCAGTAGACGGATATAAGATATGGGGTCTCACTCTTTTTAGGAAAAGTGAAAAGATGAACCGCTTTTTTGATGAAATGAGGATGACCAAAGGTTTTAAGACTCTTTATGTCAATAAGATGATCCATATATTCAGGTACCTTAAGAATAATGAGATCATAGCAATCCCTTCTGACTGGGCTCCAACCGGAAAACCTTCCAGATCATTCAAGTTTTTTGGCAGGAGGGCCGAACTCCCGACAGGAGCCCTTCAGATAGCATTAAGGTCAGGGGCACCTCTTGTTCCGGTTTTTATATGGAGAGATGGAAAATACACCCATCACCTTGTAATAAGAAAGCCCATTGAACTTGATCGTGTAGGAGAACGGGATGAACTCATATCAAAGAATATGGATAAAGTGATCAGTGTGATGGAGACTCATATAAGGGAGCATATTACTGAATGGGAACTATTTCATGACATTTGGGTAGACTAAAGAACATATTGATATTTTAGAATATAAAGGAGTTCACGATCATAGACAGACACTTAAAAATTTCCGGGAACAATGCAAAAAAACCTGAGATACTCTGGCATAATCACACTCTTGAAAAAACAATAAAAATTCTCAGTACGGATCTTAAAAATGGTTTGAGCAACAAAGATGTAGAGTCAAGACTATCAGAATACGGCCCAAACCAGCTGGAAGAAAAAAAGGGAAGAACCCCATTTAAGATCTTCATCTCCCAGTTCAATGATTTTATGATATGGATACTTATTGCAGCAGCTTTTATATCAGGTGTCCTGATAAGGGAAGTTGCTGATGCAATAGTTATTTTGGTCATACTGGTAATAAATTCGGTTCTTGGTTTTGTCCAGGAATACAGGGCCGAACAGGCTCTACAGGCCTTAAAGGAACTTGCTTCCCCCAGTGCCCTGGTCATAAGAGCCGGGAAGGAAAAAAGTATTTATTCCAAAAACCTTGTCCCTGGCGATATAGTCAAGCTTTCTGCAGGTGACCTGGTCCCGGCAGACTGCCGAATTATTAAGCAGGTAAACCTGCAGGCGGATGAATCTATCCTTACCGGAGAATCACTACCGGTTATCAAGATTACCACTATCATCGAAAGCCAGCGTATCCCATTAGGTGATAAGAAAAACCTCCTTTTTAGCGGAACGACAATAGTAAAAGGCAGGTGTATTGCTGTTGTGACAGGAACCGGACAAAATACTGAAATAGGAAAAATTGCAAGCATGGTCCAGGAAGAAGAGGGCATGACACCTTT
>JAZFRP010000242.1:0-2671 GCA_036445715.1 Candidatus Humimicrobiaceae bacterium
TTTTTTACAGGTGGAATATCTTCTCTGGCTATAAATGAACATACCGGTCTTTTCATTCAATTACTTCCGGTAATAGCCGGAGTCTTTATTGTAATAGTCATTGCTATAGTATCCATAATATTTTTGGGTTGGTTCTTTACAAGGAGGATCGGCGGTATAACAGGGGATATTGTAGGCGGATCAAGTGAGATAATGGAAGTGATCATCTTGCTTATAGCTTATCTGGTTTTAAATTATTTATGGTATTAAAAATATGTTTAGGACAGTAAAAATAATATTGATACTGGCGGCGATCATAGTACTGCTTATCCTTATATCTGCATCGATCGGAGCTGCCAGGATAAGCATAAATGAGACAGTCAGGGTAATTGGAAGCTATATACCGGGAATAAATCATTTTATCGACAGGGATATGCTAGATCCCCAGGCAATTGCTGTAATAAGCCAGATCAGGCTCCCAAGAATTTTTATGGCACTTATCGTTGGTATAGCCCTTGCAAGCGCCGGTGTCATATTCCAGGGACTTTTCAGGAATCCGATGGCGGACCCATTTGTGATAGGCGTGTCTGCAGGCGGAGCTTTTGGGGCTACGATAGGATTATTTTTTGTTTCTAGTATCAGCTTGCTTAATATTTCGATTACTACTATTTTTGCATTGATCGGTGCACTTGGAACTACCTTTCTTGTGTACACTATCTCTAGTTCCAGAGGGAAGGTATCAGTAGTCACACTCCTTCTCTCTGGTATTGCCCTTAGTGCCATGCTGGGTTCGATGACATCATTTATTATGATATTTAGGGCAAATGACCTGGCAAAAATAATATTCTGGCTGATGGGCGGTCTTACTTCAGCTTCCTGGCAAAAACTATATTTAATAACCCCGGTGATAGTAGTCCTAGTTGTTATCTGCAGTTTCTATATGAGGGACCTCAATATTATCTCGATGGGTGATGAGAGAGCTGCTCAGCTCGGAGTACAGACTGAAAAAGTAAAGAAGACATTACTGGTTTTTGCATCAATAATAGCGGCTCTTGCAGTATCGGTAAGCGGGATAATAGGATTTGTCGGCCTTATTACTCCACATATACTGAGGTTAATAGTCGGGCCCGACCATAAAATCCTATTTCCTACTTCAGCTCTTGCCGGGGGGATAGTGCTTTTAGCTTCAGATACTCTTGCGCGTACAGTTTTAATGCCGAGAGAGATACCTGTAGGTATAATAACTTCGATCGTCGGTGTCCCATTCTTTCTATATCTTCTAACAAAATCAAGAAAACAGGTTTTTTAGGTATATATATTATGAGTGAAAAGATACTATCAGTTAAAAATCTATCCTTCTCTTACAATAGTAAATATATCCTGGATAATATAAGTTTTGATATAAGCAAGGGAAGCTTTGTATCGATATTGGGACCAAATGGAGCAGGAAAAAGTACTCTTGTAAATATAATAAGCAAGGTACTTAAAGATTTTAAGGGAAGTGTCAATATAGGGGGTAAAGACCTGAAACTTATGACCTCCAGGGAGCTTGCACAAAGTATGGCTGTGGTCCCGCAGTATACAAATCCAAGCTTTGGTTTCACAGTCGAAGAGATGGTGCTGATGGGAAGGCATCCATATATCTCAAGATTCGGAGGGGAAAGACCTGAGGATTACAGGGTGGTCAGGGAAGTGATGGAGAAGACAAGCATCACTCAATTTGCCAATAGAAGGTTTACTCAATTATCCGGTGGAGAGAAGCAGAGAGTGGTAATAGCACAGGCCCTGGCCCAGGAAAGCCCGATACTTTTACTTGATGAACCGACTTCCCATCTTGATATAAACTTCCAGATAGAACTCATGAACCTTTTTTCCAGGCTAAACCGGGAGGAAGGAAAGACGATTATCGGTGTTTCCCATGATATCAATCTCGCTATACAGAACAGTTCCCAGATAATGCTTTTAAAAGATGGAAGTATTTTTGGTTTTGATGAACCCGAGAAGATCATAAACCGCCAAAACCTGAAAAGTGTATTTCACAGTGATATATTTGTCGGTAAGAATCCGGTAACACAGAAGATATATGTAAGCCCTGTATTTGACCCGGGCTATGCATTTAAACAATCAGGACTCCAAAAAGAAAAAAAATCAATAAGGATCCATATTATCGGAGGCGGAGGAGCTGCTTCGCCTGTGCTGAATCTTCTAAATCATTACGGTTACCAGCTGTCTTGTGGGGTAGTAAATACATTTGATACAGATATGAATACATGTGAGATGCTTGAGATACCCTATGTAGTAGAAGCACCCTTTTCCCCTGTTTCCCTTATCTCACAAAATAAGAATATTGAATTTATAAAAGAATCAGGCCTGGTAATACTTCCGGAAGTAGAATTCGGGAACGGAAATTTCTCAAACCTGGTATCTGTAGAGCAGGCTCTTGGCCTGAATAAGAAAGTTCTTGTAATAGACAATGGGGATATTGAAAGAAGGGACCATACGGGCGGAAAAGCAAAGAAATTGTATGAAAAAATATTATCCAGCGGGGCAGTAACTGTAAAAGATAAAAGCAAGCTTCTGCAATATATGGAAGTTTAAAAAAATATTAAGATCGATCTTCTTGTAGTTAACCAGAATAAATAAAAGGTTTAAATATTTCAGGAGACAAAATGGCAAAAGATTCAAAATCACT